>NZ_JBFPDP010000061.1:0-25340 GCF_040830845.1 Sivoneniella epilithica UHCC 1019 | reverse complement strand
ACTCCAGCCATTGGTAGACCTCATCTCTCTATCCTTCAGTTTATCTGATCTGTATCTACTCAAATTTAATTTGGTATCAAATACTCAATGGAGTGATGTATAAGCAAGCAGTTACCCTTTACAAGGGTGTTGATGGATAGCTGGTTATGCGACTCAGAAACTGTTCGCGTAGCGTGCCGAAGGCTTAGGCGCAGATTGATCAACTGAGGAAGGTGTACTACTGTCCGCTCAAAACGAATCGGCGCGTGGATGATAGTGACAGCACCACGCCCTATCAGCGCCTAGATAAACTGGTCTGGAGCGACCAAGAGTTAGAGCAAGACAAGCTCATCAAACTGCGTGGGTTTCCTCAAGACAAGAAGGTAAAACTATTCCGGGTTACTGTTTCTACCAACTCCGGCGGAGTTTGTCGTGACCAACGACTTATCTCAAGCTTCTACGGATGCGGTACAAGATGCGTGTGGCATCCGTTGGAAGATTATAGATGCTTGCTTCCCGTAGGGTAGAGTTTCACCGCGAACTCAAGCAGTGGACTGGCGTGGAAGTGTGTCAATGCGGCAAAGCGCGGATTCAGCGCAATCATATTGCGTGTGCCTGACTTGTTTGGGGTCGCCTCCAAGCATTGGCGAAGCCTCTCCTTTGGAGAATCGCTTACCAAGCAGGGAAAACGGTTTATTTATATCAAGCAGGGAATGCTCTCAGATTATCTGATTGCCCAACTCAAACATCCATCTGTTCAAATGACTCTTGCGTAAGTCCTGAAAGAGTTTGCTGGGCAAAGGTTGGAGGCAATAGCCAGTCTATCAAGTAGGGACTTCTGCCCTCAAGTCGAGTACCCAGTTCTGACAGTTTCAGTCAAGATAGTAGACTCGCTTGCCTAAGCTAGTGCAACGAATAGAAAGTTATGCAACTGTAAGGTGAGTATTTTGCCCGCGTAGACTCCTAGCCTACACTACAGGTGTTGCAGAATTTATTACTAAGTCTACCAGGGCATACCTTTACCTGAGATCGTGTGAATCTCGCTCCAAACAATACTTAGCAAAACGGATGGCACTTCAGCCAGCGACAGTTGCCGTTCTTGCTGAAGGAAAAATAAATCTCCAAGCTGCACCTTAAAATCGTCTTGGTTTACGGGGGGATGACCGGAACAGGCGATAACGGCTGAGAGATTCAGGCTCTCAAACTGCTTGCGATATTCTACTGTCCAGCCGTGTTCAAAGTCTTCGCTGTGGGGCAGATAGCCAAGCTGCATCGCTTGATGGCGAAGTGGATGTTGATCGAGGGATCGTCCGGCAAAATCACTGATAGCTATAATTTGCTGGCTGGCAGCGGGGGGAGCATACACGGCTGTCCAGCGTTCAAATAGCGGGTTGATTTGGGCGGCGGTTAGGTGCTGCTGCCATGCCTGGATTAATTCCGGAGCCAGTAAAGTTGCCTGAGCCAGCCGCACGATCGCCGTTGGAGACAGGGTAATCAAATTTCCCTCAACATCCACGATCATCTGATCTGCTTGCGGTCGAAAAGTTTGGATTGGCTGGGTTGAGTGGTCGGTGAACCCTGCCCAGATCACCTTTTGGCACAAGCGCCCGCAGATCGGATGAACACGCAAAAATAGTTCCCAATCGGCAAACGTCCAGCTTCGCTGAGTGCAGAGGGCTTCGTAGAGGCGGACTTGCTGCTGCGATCGCACGAGATCCACTTGCTTTTTGGTAGCTGCCCACTGTTGTTTGGCGGCTTTCACTTGTTCCGCATTGTCATCTTTGTGGGCGGTAGGCAGGGATTTCAGCACTTTGCCACTGTGATCGGTCAAAATCAGCTTGCATTCCCTATCTAAACAAGCCATGAACTGGCGAGCGCCATAGTTCAGCAGCAGCGATCCATCCTCCGCCAGCCCACACCAGGGAATGGTGCGATCGCCCAGATCTGACAGCGTCCAGCCTTGCCGCTCTGCCAACTGTTGCACACACTGCTGGGCGGCTTCCTGAATTTTCTGGGTGCGAAAGCGGTTGGCGATCGCCAGCAACAACTGAATTGCCGCAGAATCATTGCTCCATGTCAGCATTTGCACTAAGGCGAGACACTGGGCTAGGCGATTGCCGAAGTAGGTTTTCAGGTAGCGATTGATCACAGGAACCATCGCTGCCCCGCCACAGGCTCCCGCTACTGCCAACACGCCTTTCTCTTTGGTGGCGCTCGTAACCTGGGTATCCTGATTGATCCAGCTTTCCAGGACAAATTGCCCAAACTGCTGGCGATCGTCGGATTGCCAAAGTTTGGCGTATTGCCTTAGCAGGGGGCTGGGTTCCGGGTTTTTCTGCTGATAGCTCTGCACAATAAACCAGGTCAGGATTTGGCGATCGACGGGTTCGCCTGTGTCCTGCCAGTGAACCGGGGGAAGCAACGAAAATGGGAACCAGGCTAGTGCTTTAGGACGGGCTTTTCGCAATCCGTCTTGAGCTTCTTGCAGCAGGTGGGATCGATTGAGAAACTCTTCGATCGCAGCGCCCAGTTTCTCCAGCGATCGCAGTAGCGCATCTCGCACCGCTCCAGTGGTGCGACGAAGCAGGGCAGCCTGAAGTTGAGGAATGACCGTGCGATCCTGAAGGCGGGTCAGCCAATGGATTGCGGTGATCTGCACGGCTGGATCGCTGTGGTCGATCAGTTGATGCAGATGTTCCTGGGTTCCGGGACGACGATCTAGGCAGCGCTGAGCCAGAGGCATTTCGACTTGCAGCCCGTTCAGCGCCACCTCCCACAGAGGCGGCACAAACCGAGTCGGTAGCTGGGGAAACTTCTCTAGAATCCTGAAAAGCTGCCGTCGAGCCGATTGCTCGTGGATGTAGTAAAGCTGAGGAAAGGGAGCCAGCCCCCACAGCAAGTCCAAAATCGGCAGGCGCTCAGCGAAGTATTCCCAAATCGCCCGATCGCCCCAGCCCCAGAACGGCATCTCCTCCCGGTTCAACATTTTCCAGGCGATCACCTCTCCCGGAATGCCCAGCACTTCCAGCCCCGCCGCCAGATAGCGCAGGCTGCTATCGGGGCAACGGTGTTGACACCAGTGCTGTAGATCGGCGTTGATCTCCCACTCCTTCCAGTACCACGCCTGGGGGATTACGGCATTGGGAACTGTCTCGGATTCGATCGACATCAGTTGCAGGAGCAGGAGCAGGCGAGTTACCTGGATCAGGTCTAGCTGCGGGATTTGGAGCAGTTGGCGAAACTGAGCCTCTATTTGGGGATGAATCAGGTAGTGGTAAATCGGAACGATCGCCAGACACTCCTCAGCTGTACCAAACTGAAGGCACTGAAACACGCGATCAACCCAATCATCCGAGGGCGGTTGCGGCTGGGGAATCTCCGGGTAACGCTGACACTCCGTCGCGTCGTACTTTGCCTGGGCTAACTCGTAGCAATGATGCAGCAGAGTGTGGATTACCTCGCCCACGATCGCAGGCAAAGGGTTCGCCAGTTCCACCCCAGGCAAGGGGGATAACAGGATTTCTGGTTCCGGTGCACTCAGGCTGTCCAGATCCTGCAATGCCTGCTGAATGGCATCTCGCACCGTTGCCGTCTGTTCAATTTCCAGCCGTGCTTCCAAAAAGAGACGCGACTCTGCGCCGATCAACTCGCCCAGAAGTCTGATGGCATGTGCCCGTTCAGCGGTTCGCCCCGTTTGGGCTTTCGCTTCGACAAAGGGAACGACCGCGATCGGCTCTCGCTGTAGCACCCTCAGGGCAGCGGTGCGTTCCTGCTTAGAACTCCCGGTGGCGCGATCGACCAGTAGAGCCGCCACCGGAACTGGGGACATCTGAGAGACGGTCAGCATATCCAGAGCATGAAGGCGTTGCTCCAAGTCTGGATGCTCCAGCGCGGCGCGGATCACGCTCTCGTACTGGAGGCTGTAGGCGCTGAATTGCGGCAAATTGACCCCGATCCAGGCTAATCGCACCGCCATCTGTGTGCCCTCCTCATGCACATCCGCTAGAAACACCCAGCGAACCAGCGTGTCTGGGGCTTCTCCCCGCCGCCGCAACAAAGACTCAATCACCTGGGCGGTAACGACAGACGGTAGGGCAATTGGTTCCAGAGCAAACCTGAGTTGACTCAGATCAACAAGACAGATCAGAAACAACGCCAACCAGCCCTCCACCGGGGATCTGTGCCATTTCAGATTTTCAGTCTCGATCTCGTAGGCGCGGGTCAGCCGATCGTAGAACTCAATGTCCTGAGTTGTCAGGCTGTGCAGCAGTTGCGATCGCAAACCATAGGACGGTGCTTGATACCAAGTGTGGGGCGAACTACGCTCATCCAACATGATGAAGCGCTCTTGCAACTGCTGCAAAACAGCAGCATCCCCACCCTCAACCAGATACTTCAAAATTGCCTGGGGAATCGGTGCTTGATACCGCTCAAAATCTTGCAGGATCAGTTGGATCGACTGCTCTGATACCGCGATCGTGCTGCCCGAATCTGCCTCTTGAACCATCGTTGTGTCAGCCCCATAGGGTATGTGTTGTTCCACCCTAACGGCTGCCTCCTAGCCTTGTCTCTAACTATTGCTAATTCGTTATCGGTCGTGTTCTAGAGTTGTTGTTTCAGGTTAGGCAGTTAAGAGGAGGTAAGAGGAGGTAAGAGGAGGTAAGAGGAGGTAAGAGGAGGTAAGAGGAGGCAGTAAGTGTTGGAGAGAACTGATGTAGAGATAGGAAAAATGGAGGATGAGTCAGTGCTTGGAAAAAAACTAAATGAATTGGATAAATAAGTTGCGTTTGAGTATGGATATGGGTAGAATGGTGGTAGAAATTAGACGTTGAGACTCTCCCTCATGGGTAAACGCTCTTGGCTCGAACATCTCATTAATAACGATTATTTGCCCACGATCTCACGCCTGGAAAATACGCCCACAGGCAGGCAGGATGCGAAAAAATGGGCGGATTGGATGAAACAACAGTGGGCACAGCATGGGCTGCGGACGCTCAAACAGCAGCAGTCCCTGATGGATAGAACGCGCAGGGTCATTAAAGACCAGTTCGGAGAAGACCATTTTGCATTGGAGTCTATGCGGTTTTCGACTGAGGAATATGTCCAAATTAATCATGAGAAGCAAGGGGTGGTGAGCGATCGCAATGAACAGGTGCAATTCCTCGACAATCCGGATGCGATTGTGGCTCAGGCGGTCAGACTACTGGACTCCCCAGAGTGGGCGGATGTGGCAGCAGGTTTATCGGTGTTGACGGGTAGACGCAGTTCTGAAATCCTCTCAACCGCAGAGTTTGTGCCCAAGACGCAGTGGAGTGTCACCTTTACAGGGGCACTCAAACGACGGGGGGAAACCCAAATCCTCAGTTTTGAAATCCCAACGTTGACCACCGCAAAGAAGGCTTGTAAGGCATTGGAAAAGGTCAGACACGAATTGCCGGAGGCTCAAGGGTTATCGCCGCAGGCTGTTAATAGTAAGTATGGGCAGGCAGTGGCTAGAGCGTGCGATCGCCACTTTGCCCAGTTGGTGCCAGTCAGGGAGGGGAAAGATAATCTCTATACCCATCTCTTCAGAAGTATCTACGCTACGATCTCGACCTTCTGGTACTGTCCCCCACGAGTCAATGAAACTGAATTTAAGGCACATATTCAAGGGCACTTTGCGGTGCTCGATGAAAACAATCCGGAATTGAGGCGATCGCTTGCAGCTTCCAGGCATTACTCGGATTACGAAATTGCTGATAAGGTGATCGCGAACTATGGGGGCAAGCGCAAGGGCATCAAACTAGGGGTTGGAGGCATTGAGGTGATTGAAGCATTTAAGGTCGATGAAGTAGTCGAACTATTGGAAGACTTGCCATCGAAGAAAAGCAGAAAGCTGGCATCATCCGTCCGCGTGTGGCAAGACGATAAATCGTTGCTCCATGACATTTTTGAACGGTTGGGGTTGGATGGGGAGTTACCCCAGCCGGAAAAAGTGGGACTTCTACTGGGGTGGGTGAAGGAGCGGTTGGAAGCGGAGCGAGAAGAGTCAGGGATCTCGATTGAAACGGAAGAAATAGAGGAACAGGGGCAGGAAAGCGACCACACCGTTGAACAAGAGCCAGATGTCAAACCAGAGGAGCGATCGTTAGAACAGGCAACGGTAGTCGGTGGGTTGGAGATGAAGATCGACAAGCTGGTGGATGTGATGACTCAGTTCATTCAAGTTCAAATGCAAATTCAACCTGCCCAAGCTCAACCCATCGCACCCCGGTTTACAGCCCCTAAACCGCCTGGTTTCAAGGAGATGAAACCTCAACAGGTGGATGAGCAAACATCAGACGATGAGCCACAGCCAAAGCGCAGGATGCGGTCAACGGAAACCGATGAAATTATCAATCGGGCAATTGATGCAATTGTTAAGCACAATAGCATCCCCGAACTACCGCATGACCAGAAGTGGGCAATTACGATCAATGTACTGAAATCATTTGTCAAAAGCCAACGAAAAATTGAACACATTCTGCAAGCCAGGAGGGATGAAATTGACCACCACCATCAACATCACCAAATTGAAGCAGAACGACACAATCTCAGGCACAGAGGAAAAAAACCAATCACCCATATCATTTCAATTTAATGAGATGCCTTTCTCTAGCTTCTCCACTTTGTATCGATAACAAACTGTTGCTGATAGTTTTAACGGTGGTTGTTGGGTAGCTGCTGCGGTGGTTGGAAATCATCACCAGTCCTGGGTTCGAGCAGCCAGCAGGATTGCCTGACGCACAATATCCCCATGAGTCTGCCCTGGAATTCCATACTTGAAATCCCTGGATAGCAACGGGGCGATCGCGTGGTATTCATCCAGATTCCAGGGTGTGGTGGCGGCAGGCAACGAAATGAGATCCCGTCCACTAGGGAAATAGTCTCCTAGCCGTTGGAAAGTTGCCACCAACCGTTGGTTCTGCTCTTCTTCTGTCCGTTGAACGCCAAAGGCTTTGTCTGCCCGCCGTTCAATGGACTCGACCGCGCAAGCTCCCAATAACCGAGCTGCCTCTGCATTCCCTGCGGTGGCTTCCTTCGTCCAGAAGGCGATCGCGAGATCAATTGGAATCAGGTTAATGCGGGTTCGCTCTCCTTCAACAGGCAGTTTTACGGGTGTGAAGTCTTTGTAGGGCAATGCTTCTGGCGATTTGGAGCCTAAAAATTTACGGACGTAGTTCTCGTCTTTCCCCGGCAACTCGCCCACCTGCGTCTGGCTGAGACCATACTCTCCATCGGGAAGTTGGAACACTTGCAGGGTTCTATCCCCTAACTCAATCGTGGCTCGTCTCGCTTTGATCACTGCACAACAACTTCCACCTTCTAAGGAATCGGCTTGTTCTAGCCGTAAGGGAAAAAACTTACTTTCGGGGTGACAACAAGGCTAGAAGGAAGACTGAATCAAGCTCATAGCCCTTAATCCTCGCAAGAAAAAGACCCGCTTTTGGGGTTTAAAACGACCATACAATCCAATCGAGAAATCACTGTGTCGTTTTTGAGCGCGTCCGGTTTCGGGAACTCGACCCACATAATGCTGGACTTGCTTACGACGAATCTGCTTACCGTGACCCGTTGCCAGAGTGTAAGCGATGGCGATCAACAGCACAATCGCCAAGAACCGTTGACCTGTAAGTTGAGTATCTTCCAAGTGGTAGCCGCCTGACTTAAAATCTCGAAACATGGGTTCAATGGAGAACCTTTTGGGGTAACACTCCAAAGCCGCTTCAAGACTCTCAAGGTTGGTGAGCAGATACCAGACTTGATTCGCTTTACCCTGACGGTACACTCGCTTCCATCGCGTGACCAAATTGAAGCGACCAAAACCCTGCTGTTGGGTGACTTGCACTTCATGAACCGCAATGCCTGGAAACTGGGGTAACTCATCAAGACGGGTATACCCAGCATTGGGAAATTGCTCAACCGTCGTACTCTTGGGCAGTCTCAGTATGTTGCCTCTATTCTACCAAGCTTGTCTATCAGCCCAACTGTCCCAGATTCATGTGATTACCCTTCAAATGTTGGTCGAGTTGTTGCAGAAAGAACGCCAAGTCTCGCTCGAACGGTTAGCAACCCTGTTTGCTCAACCGATTCAATTTGAGAGTCGTCGTCGTAACTTGCAACGGTTTCTGATACTGCCGCAATTGAGTATCAAAGGGATATGGATTCCAATTGTAAGTATTGGCTCAAGCACCACTTTGAGCGAGGACAACGGTTGTTGGTTGTGATTGACCACACCCAAGGTCAGCACCATAATTTGCTGATGGTCAGCGTAGTGGATTTACGCCCAATGAATTTGTGGCGGAGAATATCAATGGCTATCCCAATTTCTCAGAAGAGCTTTTCACTCATCTAAAAATGTCTCCCATTAAGGAAGTCGTGGACAGTTGGCTTAACAGTCGTGGGCATCGATGCAATCTGCTCTATGCTGAACCCACCGCTGGAGCGATCGGCTGTTACAAGGACAAGTTTTTTTTAAGGGGTCAACACTCAACGGTTTGGTCAAGGATGTCATACAGCAGCAGAAGGCAAGAAATCCTCGCAAGGAAATCCACTGCAACCCGGTGAGGTTTAGGCTAAAACCAGAAAGTTAGACCCAAACAAAATTGCCTGAAGTGCAATTTACACCGTGTCATCTTTCCATCCACACGCAGGGCAATCCCAGTGAACAGGCTCTGAATCGAGAGGAAATGGGTTGCGACACTCAGGGCACAGACCCGTAAAAAGAGGATGCCACAGCAACAGTTCTAGCTTTTGCGCTCGGCTCCATCGTTGCGAGGGTGAAATGACAAGCTCATTCCCATAAAAACTGGCTTCCTCTGGTTCCCACCATTCCCCATTTAATAAGTTCGGATCTGGTTCAAAATCGACACACTGTTCACTACTTTCTTGCACTCCATAGGGATGAACCGCACAGAAAAGATGAGGGTTATGGGTATTGTTAAAACAACACTCACATTCGGGTAACTTGTGAAATGGGCTTTGCTTACTCATTGCTCAACGACCGTTCAACGACCATGATTTGACAATTATTGGGATGTCAACTTTTTAAAATACATTTACTGGCGATCTCCTACGTAGCAAATTGGGGCTGCACCGCCTGGTTTAGAGTAAGCAGAACGTCTACCACAGGATCGCCCTCGACTATCCGTGTCGTAAGGACAATCACAACTGCCGCTAGCCGATTCTCGTATTGGAGTGGTGGAATCGATGGTAGCAACGGGTGAAGGTTCAACACTTACTTCAGGCAAAGGAGTTCCTGAGCTAACTGGTTCTGTCGGCTCAGGCTTTTTCTCAACTATTTGGGGGGCTGAGGATGGAGAAGGGGATGAAGTGATCGCAGTTTTGGGTTGACTAGACGGAGTTGGAGTTGGACTCGGCTGAACGGGTACAGGTGCGACTTTAATGGACTGGGTTTGAGTGGGAACGCCCATCACAAGCAGAAGGAGAGCAAAAATAAACACGGCGACTCTGCCTAACAAGTTTTGCCACCAGTTAAATCGACTTGTGATTTTCCAAAGGGGAGGTAAGAAAATTAAAGCCAAAAAGAGAATACCTAGCCCACTAAGACCCGAAGTGAACAGCCCAACCAGTCCAACCAGTCCGAAAAATCCAAACCAACTCCAACCGAGGAAAGTTAAAGCCTTTTTCAATAAATCCATCTTTAAATCCCAAAACTACTAACCTGGAAGTCCCTGTTACTTTCGCCAGAGCTTGAATGACCCTATTCATTACCGCTGCGATCGCCGAAAATCCCACGGCTTCTGATTCTCTCCAGCCCACACACCCACCCGTTTAGATTGCGCTTCCTTCTCAGCATCCGCTAAAATCTCACTTCCATTCGGGCAGCGATCGCTATATTTCGCATAGTGATATGCCATTCCAGCCCGCACGAGTTCATAATTCAACAGTTTCTCTTCTTCCGTGCCTTCCCTATCGCTCATTTTTCTAGGCGATCTCAACCTGCCCCCCTGGTCGCCCTATTACAGTCGGTTCGTTCGTCGTACCAAACTTCACAATACTCGCTTAGGGTTTGGTATAGAACCTTCCTGGATTGAAGCGGCAACCCATGTGCATTATCCACGATGGGTGACGGCTCTGGTTAAATTGTCGATCGACCATATTTTTGTCAGTTCAGATATCCAGGTTGTGGATTGCACAACCAGTCAAGCTGCCAATTCGGATCATCGAATGCTGTGGAGTGATCTAGCGTTATAGGATGGTTGGGGATAAGAACAAATGTACGCCCTCCCATGGAGTGACAAATCTTTTTCCCTCATCCCTAAATCCCTTCTCCCACAAAGTAAGCGGACGGTGTATCACTTCGCTCCACTCGCACGCTTTGCAGCTCGATTCCGCTCAACCTTACCCTTCGGACGCTGGATTCTCCGGACGCAACTTGCTGCGGGGAATTGACCCGCAGAGATTAAAGAATTTTTTGCCCCATCGCGTCAAATGCCTCAACCCTGGCTGCTGCCGCTTTACTCGTTAGGTAATCTTCGGCAAACAGCGACCAAACCATCGAGTCTCGTTTGCATCCCTCATGATCTTCTTCTCGCTGCCGCAGGGTTACTTCATGAGTAAAGCCCAATTTCCGTGGAACCGCTGCGCTTGCGAGGTTGGTTGGAGCGCAGTGAATTTCTACTCGCGTGACCTGGTTCACCTCAAAGGCAACTTTAGTCAAAGCCGCTGCCGCCTCGGTTGCTAACCCGTGATTGATGTGATGGGCACCAATCCAGTACCCAATCTCTAGCGCATCGTCGTAGCTGTCCGTATGCAAACCGATCGCTCCCAGCACTTGGGTTTCGTCAAGATTGAAGATGCCATAGTTAAAGTTCTGTCCCAAATCGAACTCGCCACGAGATTGCCTAAGCCAGCCTACTCGCTGCTGCAAATCTTTGGGTTCCTTACGCGCCCACAGTAGCCAGACTTTAAGATGCTCTAAACTTTGGGCGATCGCGGTTGATAACAACGATGCATCTCCTGGATTCCAACAGCGCAGAACCAGTCGTCCAGTATGAATTCGATAGGCTGGACTGAGATGTTCTACTGGCATAATAGTTAAAACTCCTGCTGCTGAACCGGTTAAGAGTCTCTACAGCAAACCCGGTTCCCAATCCAGACGCTGATGCAAATTACGTCAGCAGCTTACTACAGCCTGATTGGACTACACTTGGACTCAAGTAGTACAGAAAATCTCATGCTACAAGCGTAATCCTGACCTGTTTACCCACCTGCGATGTTGATTCTGTGGTTGACTCATTGCTCGTGGCGCAACTATTCAAACTCTACAAGCCTATTAGTAAAATTGATGAGTTGCCTGACCGATTAGCGATTTTGGTAAGTATTGATACTTGTCCAGCGCATATGACCTTTTTTACATAAATCGTTGCCATACGCCAATCAGACAAGGCGGTTCAGGATGTTATCCATCATAAATGACCGATAACATCCTTTATTTCCAGGATTAACCATCAGATGTGAAGGTTAATACCCCAAGAACTCGGGCTTAACCTGCGAATTTTCTGTTTAATTCCGGCTTTGTTGCATGATTGAGAAAACAGTCAAGCTTGGACTTGAGAAGGTCAGGGAATTAAACCTTGACCTCGTAGCTAATGGGTTTAGCGATCTGGATCATGCGATTTAAGGCAGCACATTTGATAAATAGCTCTGCTGCCTGGTTATCAAATTTACGGGAATTAAGATTCCCGCCAAAGATCGTTTTGAAACGAAACATCGTGGTTTCAGCCAACGAGCGGCGATGGTAATTGCTCTCTCGCTTCCAGGCTTTGCGCCCACCTTTGCGGATGCGACGGAGATTTTCGTCCCGGTTGTACCGCGCGGCTTTAGAGTTGCCATGCTGCCAGATTTTGGCTCCTTTACGTGGCGGAATTGCGGCTCTGGCTTTGCGCTCTCGAATCCCATCGTAGCACTTGCGTTGGTCGTAGGCTCCATCTGCCGATACCTGCTCAATCTCATCCTCAATCCCATCGAGAATGTCGGCTAGCACTGCTCCATCGGTCCTATCGTTCGTGGTCACCACTGCTGCCAGGATTTCGCCTGTTTCCTCATCTACTCCTAGATGCAACTTGCGCCAAGTGCGGCGCTTGCTGACTCCATGTTGGCGGGTTTTCCATTCTCCTTCCCCATACACTTTTACCCCAGTCGAATCGACTACCCCATGACGGGCACCGCTCTTCGGCAGCACGGGTAACTCGATGGCAAGCTTACCCACTCGCCGCGACAGCGTGCTGTGGTCTGGCACCGACCACTCAATGTCCATCAATTCAAAAATGGATTCTAGAAATCCCTGACATTGCCGTCCCGCCAGTCTATACACGGCTTTCACCGTTGCCATCGTCATAATCGCCAAGTCACTATAGTAGACAGACGCTCCGGGCTTACCGCTCAAGTATGGGTCAATCCATCCCTCTAGCACCGCTTCGTTAATCCAAAAGGTGAGACTTCCCCGTTGCTTAAGTCCAGCGTTATACTCAGACCAGTTGCGGATGCGGTATTGAGCTTTCATGGCAGTTTTTGATGTGGTAATTAAAACCTACCATCTCTCTCCCTTCCGCAACCCCTCTTTTGTGCAACAACGCCTTTAATTCCTTAAAAAGAGGGTATTATCCCGTAGAATCGCCAGATAATTCTGAGGAAAGTAAGTGCTTATCTACCAGATTTGACGTTGACATAGTTTAGACGGCTCTGGTGTCTGGTGTCTGGGGAGTGTACCTTCAAAGATTACTTGTTAGTGTTTTGTATCAAGTCAGCCTGTTTATGTCAGCAAAAAGAGATGGGCGGGGCGATCGCACCAAGCAGCATTTAGTCCACGAACGCATCAAAATCACCAAATAAACAAGGAAAACATGAGCATCATCACGACCAAAGACGGCACGGAGATTTACTACAAGGATTGGGGCACAGGACAACCCATCGTCTTTAGCCACGGTTGGCCCCTGAGCGCAGATGCATGGGAATCGCAGATGTTTTTTCTTGCCTCGCACGGTTATCGTTGCCTCGCGCACGATCGTCGCGGTCATGGTCGATCGAGCCAACCGTGGAGCGGCAATGAGATGGACACCTACGCCGACGATCTGGCGGAGCTTTTTGAGGCGCTGAATCTTAAGGATGCGGTGATGATCGGGCACTCCACTGGCGGCGGCGAAGTGGCACGCTTCATCGGACGCCACGGGACATCGCGTGTCGCTAAAGCAGTGCTGATGGGTGCAGTGCCACCCATTATGCTCAAGACAGAAGCGAATCCGGGCGGGCTGCCCATTGAAGTCTTTGACGGCTTTCGTGCGTCGTATCTGGCTGATCGATCGCAGTTCTTTTTGGATGTTGCCAGCGGACCATTCTTTAGCTTCAATCGTCCTGATGCCAAAGTCTCCCAAGGGCTAATCTACTCTTGGTGGATGCAGGGCATGATGTCTGGACACAAAAATGCCTATGACTGCATTAAGGCGTTTTCGGAAACAGATTTCACAGAGGATTTGAAGAAGTTTGATGTGCCGACGCTGATTATTCATGGCGATGACGATCAGATCGTGCCAATTGGTGCTTCTGCTCTCCTGTCTGCAAAGCTCGTTAAGAATTCGACGTTGAAGATTTACCCAGGTGGGTCGCATAGCCTGGGAGATACAAGTAAGGAGCAGCTCAATGCAGATTTGTTGGAATTCCTCCAGTCTTGATGCCAAGGCGCTGATATGAGACATCACAGTTAAAGATCCGAACGGGGTGCATTCTCGTATGTTCGCACCCGTTTTAGACAACTCTGTTAAGCTCCAACTACAACAACACGCATAACCATGAAAAAACTAGACGGAAAAATCGCAGTCGTGACAGGGGCATCTAAAGGCATTGGTGCCGCGATCGCCAAACATCTGGCAGCCGAAGGTGCAGCCGTGGTTGTCAACTACGCATCTAGCAAAGCAGGTGCTGATCGCGTGGTTGACGAGATTGTTAGTACAGGTGGAAAGGCGATCGCAGTGCAGGCAAATGTTGCTAAAGAGGCAGAGATTCAACAGCTTTTTGCTGAAACGAAACAAGCCTTTGGCAAGCTCGATATCCTGGTCAATAATGCAGGCATCTACGAATTTTCTCCGCTTGAAAGCATCACTGAAGAACATTTCCATAAGCAATTTGATCTGAATGTGCTAGGCTTGCTTTTGACCTCACAGCAGGCCGTGAAGCACTTTGGCGAAGAGGGCGGTAGCATTGTCAACATTAGTTCAATTGTTAGCACTCTGGCACCCGCGAACGGCTCGGTCTATAGCGCTACCAAAGCAGCGGTTGATGCCATCACAAAGTCGCTTGCCAAAGAGTTGGGTTCTCGCCACATCCGCGTCAATGCCATCAATCCTGGCATGGTGGAAACGGAGGGTACATACACCGCAGGGATTATCGAGAGTGAAGGTCGCAAACAGACTGAAGCGCTAACCCCACTGGGTCGAATCGGACAGCCACAGGATATCGCCTCTGCGGTCGTCTTCTTCGCATCTTCTGATTCAGCCTGGATCACGGGTGAAACGCTGTACATCACGGGTGGTCTTCGGTAGCTTGAACGGCATTAGTTGTTTGTCGATAGTGGCATAGCACAAATCTAAATGGGTGTGATGGTTTATCTCCTTGCTCTGGTTATCGGCATTATTGCGGGTCTGCGCGCCATGACTGCGCCCGCTGCAATGAGTTGGGCAGCCTATCTGGGTTACCTCAATCTCGGCGGGAACTGGTTCGCTTTTATGGGCTACCGCTTCACGCCATGGATTCTCTCCGTACTGGCTTTGGGCGAATTTGTGACAGACCAGCTACCTTCCACGCCCAGCCGCAAAGTACCTGTTCAGTTTGGGGCTCGCCTTGTCAGTGGTGCGCTCTCGGGAGCCATGGTAGGGGTCAATGGTGGCACACTCTTAGGCGGGTTAGTGGCAGGCAGTATCGGTGCTGTGATTGGCACGTTAGGTGGTGCAGCGATGCGTTCTCGGCTCGCCGCTGCCTTTGGTCGTGACCTACCGGCGGCGCTGATCGAAGATGCCATTGCCATCATCGGCGCAATTTCAGTGGTGGGGATGTTGCGATGAGTCAGTCCTTTGATGCCCTGATTGTTGGTGCCGGTCAGGCAGGCCCACCGCTAGCCGGACGGCTGACTGCGGCGGGAATGAGGGTAGCGCTGATTGAGAGACATCTGTTTGGCGGCACCTGTGTCAACACGGGCTGCACACCCACTAAAACGCTGGTCGCTAGTGCCTATGCCGCTCATCTTGCTCGCCGCGCCGCCGACTATGGTGTGATAATCGCGGGGGAAATCGATGTTGACATGAAGCGAGTGAAGGCGCGTGCTGACGCCGTTGCGGCAAACTCTCGGAATGGTCTTGAGGCTTGGCTTCGCAGTATGGAACGTTTGGCGGTGTTCCAAGGGCAGGCTTGCTTCGAGGATGCAAACACGCTGCGGGTCGGAGACGATCTCCTCACCGCACCGCAAATTTTCATCAATGTTGGGGGACGGGCACGGGTGCCTGAGATGCCCGGTCTGCAAGAGGTTGATTATTTGACCAATACCTCTATGCTGGCGCTGGATAGTCTCCCACGTCATTTAGTGGTGGTGGGAGGTAGCTACATTGGGCTGGAGTTTGCCCAGATTTACCGCCGCTTTGGTGCAGCGGTCACAGTAGTTGAAAAAGGCCCGCGCCTTGTTGCTCACGAGGACGAGGATGTGTCTACCGCAATCCAAGATATTCTCGAAGCCGAAGGGGTGCAGATTCGCACAAGGTCTGAGTGCATTGCCTTTGCGCCCCATCCTGAAGGAGTGGCTGTGCGTGTTGACTGCACCGAGGGGGAACCCGAACTGATTGGCAGCCATGTTTTGCTTGCGGTCGGACGCCAGCCTAACACCGACGATCTGGGTCTCGATCTCGCTGGGGTCACAACTGATACCTACGGCTATATCACAGTCGATGATCAGCTCCGCACAAATGTACCTGGTATTTGGGCCTTGGGCGACTGCAATGGTCGGGGTGCATTCACCCATACGGCTTACAACGATTTTGAGATCGTCGCTGCTAATCTACTTGACGGTGTTGCAAAACGGGTGAGCGATCGCATCCCCGGTTATGCCCTCTATATCGATCCGCCACTGGGACGCGTTGGCATGACAGAGGCGCAGGCGCGAGCTTCCGGTCGTCCGCTGCTCATGGGCACAAGACCGATGATGCGAGTTGGTCGCGCGATCGAGAAGGGTGAGACCCAGGGCTTTATAAAAATCGTGGTCGATGCCGAAACCCAGCGCATTCTCGGTGCGGCAATCCTGGGTACGGGTGGCGATGAGGCAGTTCACGGACTGCTTGATATGATGAATGCCGACCAGCCCTACATCACCCTGCAAGGGGCTGTACCCATTCATCCAACGGTGTCTGAGCTTATTCCCACAGTTTTGGGCGAAATGCAGCCACTTCCGTTGCTTGCAAAATAACTACATCTGCCCAGTCAATGCCGACATAGGCAATATAAGGAGCGTTTGCAATCGCAGGTAAAAGATTCGATTGTTTCATATTGACATCCTGAAGGAACTGGACTGAGATTAGACTCGAATGCCCGACTTCATTCGAAAGAGTTATGGCAAGGTTCGAGAACGCCTAGCCCTGAGGATTCGTGAGGTGAAGCAGGGGTAAGAGGCGTTCTGCCGCTTCGTTTAGTCGTGTTGGCAGTAGGTTGAAGAGCAGTTAAAATCTCGTAATTGTGGAGAGGCTGGTTAAATTGCTTTTACACAAATTTGGAGAGAGGAAGTTGGTACTGTCACTCTTTCTTCAATTAGCTCAGTGGGTGTAGCTCTTGGCGGCCCGACACCCCAGTTAAACTCCTGCCACTTTTCCGCTCACGCAGCAGCAGCCTAACATTTTCTTGCATTTTGTATAGCAAATAACACTTAGTTTGGTAATCTAGGCACTCTTAAAGCAGAGGTATCTTTAGGGGTTTCTCTACTTCAGAAAAAATTCTATGGGAACAACAAAGTTGCAACCGAGGTTTGTGTAAGTAAATCCTCTACAGGCATCAGGAAACATTCCTTGCCCCCCCAGCCGATTGGTTACTCTGCTTTATAGGTTTAACAGAAGAAGCTATGCGGGAAATCGTTAACAATCTCTTTTCGCCTAACCAGTACATTCCCCACGGTCATTGCTACCTGTGGCAATCTCCGCTCGTGGGTTTGCACATCGTCAGCGATTTACTGATTGCAATTGCTTACTTTTCTATCCCAGCAATGCTGCTTTACTTTATTCGGCAGCGCCGAGACACTCCTTTCCCAAAAATCTTTGTGCTGTTTGGAGCCTTTATTCTGCTGTGCGGCACAGGGCATTTACTCGAAATCTGGACTCTTTGGCAGCCGACTTATTGGCTCTCCGGGATTGAGAAAGCCATGACGGCTTTAGTCTCTTGCTACACTGCCCTGAAGTTGGTCGAGTTGCTGCCGGAATTTTTGGCTTTACGAACTCCAAGGGAATTAGAAGCCGTTAACCGAGAATTGCAAGCGCAAATCGCCATTAGCGAATTGGCTCATCAGGAGCTTCAACAATCTGAACAAACGCTGCAAGCGATCGTCACTGGAACCGCCTCTGTGACTGGAGAAGCGTTTTTTCCAGCTCTGGTGCAAAATCTAGCGACTTCTTTAGACGTACCTTACGTTTTAGTTTCGGAAATTATTGACCAGCAGCCTCAAGTGTTGAAAACGCTAGCGTTTTGGGCAAAAGAGCAAATAAGGGCAAATTTCGTTTATGAGATACCAGGGACTCCATGCGGGTGTGTGGTCGATCAAGCGACGTTATGCTACTACCCCGGACCAGTTCAGGCATTGTTTCCCACGGCAGATCCATTAAAAGTGTTGAAGGGTGAGTGCTATGTTGGTGCACCCTTGCTGGATAAAGATCAGCACATTATGGGAGTGCTGTGTATTGTGGGCGATCGCCCGTTGAGCAATGAAGAAAATGCGAAAGCTATTATCAAAGTGTTTGCCGCCAGAGCAGCGGTTGAACTCCTACGGCAACGAGCAGAAACGGCGTTACACCGAGCTTATGACGAATTAGAAGGGCGGGTTCAGGCACGCACAGTTGAGTTAGCAAATACTAACTCAGCCTTAGCAAGCGAAATTCAAGAACGAATCGCGGCTGAAACTGTCCTACGTCAGCAGGCGGAACATGAACAACTGATCGCAGCAATTACTCAACATATCCATCATTCTTTGGATTTGCAGGAGGTGCTCAGCACTACGGTTGCCGAAATTCGACAAGTGTTGCAAACCAACCGGGTCTTGATTTACCAACTACATTCTGATGGAAGTGGTGAGGTTGTAGCAGAATCGACTGGCACAAAATGGAAGTCTTTCACAGGTATCAAAATTCATGACGCTTACTTTGCCCAGACTTATCTTCAGCTTTATCAACAAGGGCGCGTTCAGGCAGTCGCAGATATTTATGCTGCTGGGTTAACTCCCTGCCATATTGAGTTACTAGCAGGGTTTCAGGTCAGAGCAAATTTAGCAGTCCCGATTGTTCAGGAGAAGGCGTTGTGGGGATTATTGGTTGCTCAGCAGTGCGACACGCCACGGGAATGGCAGCCGATTGAGATTGAGTTGCTTAAACAGGTGGCAACTCAAGCCGCGATCGCCATTCAAAAATCTGAACTGTATCAGCAAGCCCAACTAGAAATCGTACAGCGGCAGCAAGCAGAAGATAGCCTAAAGCATCAAGTTGAGCGAGAGCGGTTGATTGAGAAAGTCACGCAGCGGATTCGCCAGTCTTTGAACTTGGAAGAAATTCTCAACACAACGGTTCAGGAGGTCCGACACCTTCTCCAAGCTGATCGGGTGCTGCTCTATCAAATTCATGCGGATGGCACTGGTAGCGTCATTACGGAGGCAGTTACAGCAGACTGTAAGCGCTTTTAGATCAGCCTTTACCAGAAGAAGTTTTTCCTCAAGCCAGCCATCAATTGTACCAACAGGGGCGCATCCGGCGGGTTGTAGATGTTGAAACTGATGAGATGTCACCCTGTTTGGCAGTCACCCTACGACAGATTGGGGTGAAATCAAAATTGGTGGTGCCAATCTTACAGGGGGAAGAGCTTTGGGGGTTGCTGATTGCTCATCAATGCAGCACTTCGAGATCATGGGAGGATTTTGAAGTTGATCTGCTGAAACATTTGGCAACTCAAGTGGAGATCGCCATTCAACAGTCTAGTCTCTTCGGACAAGTCCAGCAAAACAACAGGGTACTAGAGCAACAAGTTCAGGAGCGTACTGTACAACTACAACAGGCACTGGCTTTGGAGGCAGCACTCAAGCGCATTACTGATAAAGTTCGAGACAGCTTAGATGAAAGCCAGATTTTACACACCGCTGTTGAGGAGTTGATCCAGCTACTACAGGTGGATTACTGCGATACCGCCCTTTATAACCTAGAGCGAGGCACCTCTACGATTTGGTATGAACAGGGACACTTGCCGATAACAGGTCAGAATCGAGTGGTGCAAATGGTCGATTTTCCTGACATATATCCCCAGTTGTTGCAAGGTCAATACCTGCAATTCTGCCAAGGCACATCTGATGCAATTTCCTCAGTCCCGCAGAATCGTGCTGCCATCTTAACTTGTCCCATGTTTGATGATCAGGGGGTGATTGGTGATTTGTGGCTGTCTCATGGGGAGAGCCGTAGTTTTAATGAGCTGGAAATCCGATTGGTGCAGCAGGTCGCCAATCAGTGTGCGATCGCGCTTAGGCAGGCTCGGCTTTACCAAGCGGCTCAGGCACAGGTCGAAGAACTAGAAAAACTCAATCGACTGAAAGATGATTTCTTGAGCACAGTGTCTCATGAGTTACGCACGCCTATGTCCAGCATCAAAATGGCAACTCATATGCTGGAAATTGTGTTGAAACAAGCCGGGTTGCTGGATATAGAATCGAGTCCCGCCGTTCGCTATTTCAAGATTCTTCAAGATGAATGCCAGCGAGAAATTGGACTGGTTAATGACTTACTCGACTTAGCTCGCTTAGATGCGGAAACAGAACCGTTAATGCCGACGACCATCGATTTTCAACTCTGGTTACCCACCATGATTGAACCTTTTACTGAACGTGCTCTAAACCAGAATTAGCAGCTAAGAGTGCACTTTGCTTCAGACTTACCGCTCCTAACCACTGATGTCTCTTATCTAAGACAAGTTTTGACGGAACTGCTGCACAACGCCTGCAAGTACACCCCGCTTGGAGAGAAGATTACGGTTGAAACGACTGTCACTGAAGACAACTGGCAGTTTAGCGTAAGTAACTCTGGTGTGAAAATTCTTGCCAGTGAATGCGAACAGATTTTTGATAAGTTCTACCGTATTCCCAACAACGACCCCTGGAAGCATGGGGGGACAGGACTGGGCTTAGCGTTGGTCAAAAAACGGGTGAAGCTTTTGGGGGCAACGATTCAAGCTGAATGTGAGACCGGACAGATTCGTTTTACCATAAAGCTACCCATCAATCCTGGCGCATCTGAAAGCAGCAAGATTTCTGCTTTAGTGAGCTGATTTAAAGGAGCTACTGGCAAGACGTTCGATCCCTAAAATATAGGTTGCAAAGTTTCCGGCTTCAGACAAAATGCCACAGGGGTGCAGAATTAGTAATCTTTATAGAAAAAACAAGTATATCTATAATGAAGGATAGCTATTTTGCTGATCCAGTTCACTTGCTGCATCAGGTAACTTGTCGAATCCACGCCTCTTTGGATGAGCGTGAACTCCATCAAACCATTGCCCAAGAACTTTGTTGTGCCTTAGAGGGAGACTGTGCTGAGTTAATTCTCTATGACCTGGACACTCAAACGGTGGTTGTAGCTGCCGCTTTTTGTCGGATTCAAGCCGATCAGGAAATACTGAAAGCACCTGTGGGGCTAACTCTACATTTAGGGTTGGAGCTAGAACAGCAAAGTGCACGGAATTGCCATAATCCTTGGATCGTACAGGATGTGGCAGTGGCGCAGATATCAGAAGCAGAACGCCTCTTGCTGCAAACAGCGGGAATGCATTCCTTGCTGATGATTCCTATCGTTCATCAAAATCGACTTCTAGGAACCGCCTGTGTTGGGCAAACGATTTCCTGCCGCCTCTGGACAGCCGATGAAATGCATTTGGCAAAGTTAGTCGCTGAGCAGGCAGCGATCGCGCTGCATCATGCCCGTCGCTACAGCGAATCTCAACATCAGGCACAACGAGAGCAGGTGTTGAACCACCTTGCCCAGCGGATTCGCAAATCTCTGGATCTGGACATCACAATTAACACAACACTGGCTGAATTACTCAGTTTAATCAAGGCAACGCTGATTTATTTTGCAGTCCCGGCTTCTCAAAGTTCTACCCTGCTTCAGGTCACTCATCACGTCGAGATTAATAACGGGTTGTCTCAACATCCATCTTGTCAACTGAAGCAACTGGGGCAGCCGAATTCATCTCGCCAGGAAGCCGTAATCGCAGTTGAGACAGAAATTGAACTAAGAGCCTATGGTGCCACCTTCGGGCAACGTGTGTTGAGCCAGGACATAGTAGTGGTAGCCAATACCCAATCTGATGATATTGATCGGCAAAGCCAAGCAACCTTTCAACAGCAACACGTAGGAGCTTGGCTGAGTGTACCCGTGTGGTATCAAGAGCGGCTTGGCTACCTGATTGCTTTGAAACCAGAACCTTGCAACTGGACTAAAGATGAGCAAGCGGCACTGGAAGCCGTCGCCAATCAACTGGCGATCGCGATCTCGCATCGACAGTTTTATGCCCAAACTCAACAACAGGCACAGCAAGCCCAGACACAAGCTGAACAACTAGCTCAAACGCTCAAGCAGCTTTATGAAACTCAATCTCAGCTAATTCAGAGTGAGAAAATGTCCAGCTTGGGACAAATGGTTGCTGGCATTGCCCATGAGGTGAATAATCCCATTAATTTTATCTACGGTAATATTCCATTCGTGACTCAATATACTGAGCAATTGCTGACGCTGATTAACCTTTACCAAGTGCATTGCCTTGACACCCCCAATGAAGTAGCTGAGTTCGCTGCGGCAGTTGACCTGCCATTCATTCAGTCCGACTTGATGAAAATTTTGGGTTCAATGCGGACAGGAGCAGATCGCGTCAGGCAAATTGTCTTGACGCTCCGCAACTTTTCTCGTTTGGATGAGGCTGAGAAGAAATTCGTTGATGTGCATGAAGGACTCGAAGCCGCGCTCCTTCTGCTCAATCATCGGCTTAGACCCCATATTCAAGTGGTTCGCCACTATGGCGACCTACCACTAATCGACTCTTACCCTGGACAACTTAATCAAGTATTTCTCAATCTCCTGAGTAATGCGATCGATGCTGTGAATTCTGTTGCTCCCTTCAGTTCCACCCCAGGTCAAATTACGATTAGCACCTGCGTTGTTTCAAACCCTGCGTCTTCAAACAATCGAGTTCAAATCCGTATTCAAGACACAGGTTCAGGCATTCCACTAAAGTACCAGTCGAAAGTGTTCGATCCGTTTTTTACAACCAAACCCGTTGGCTCAGGCACGGGGCTAGGCTTATCCATTAGCTACCGGATTATTGTTCACAAGCATCAGGGCAACCTCTGGTTTGAAACCCATTCCAGTAGCGGTACAGAATTTATCATTGAGCTACCCGTCGTCAGGAATCAATAGTATGAATGCATAGGATCTGAGGTTTTACCACTGGAAACCTGCTATGAGTAGGGTTTCCGCCGCTTGACTATTCAGCGGTTTAGAGAAGAAATATCCTTGTCCTTGCTCGCAATGCAACCGTCTCAAATGGGCTAATTGCTCGGCTGTTTCGATTCCTTCTGCGACTACATCCATACCTAAGTTATGAGCCAACGTGATAATTGCCTGAACCACCTCAGCATCTTCAACCGCCTCCCGCATGGTGCTGACAAAGGAGCGATCGATCTTCAAAGTGTTAATAGGAAACTGACGTAAGCGACTCAAGGAAGAATAGCCAGTGCCAAAATCATCAATGCACAAATGCACCTTAAGCGCCTGAAATTGACGGAGCAAAGCCGCCGACTCTGCATTATTCATGATGCCGCTCTCGGTAATCTCTAGCTTTAGATGATTTGAACTTAGACCAGTATCCTTGAGAACCTGCTCAACTTGAGCAACTAAATTTGGCTGTGAAAACTGTTTACTAGAGAGGTTAACGCTGATGGTTAGCGTTGAGGCAGTTGGAAACTGGGTCTGCCACTGCCGTAGCTGTCGGCAAGACTCGTACAACACCCACTGCCCAATCGGAATAATCAGTCCCGTCTCTTCTGCCACCGGAATAAATTGGGCTGGGGAAACCAGTCCTTGCTCTGGGTGCAGCCAGCGCACTAACGCTTCAAATCCAATGATCCTGCCCGTTGTTAATGAAACAATTGGTTGATAATAAACCCGTAGCTCTTGCCGTTCGATCGCCCATCGCAAAGCCATCTCTAACTGCAACAGCGACATGGCTTGGTTATACATGGCTGTATCAAATAGGGCAGAACGAGCTTTACCGTGCTCTTTAGCGTGATAGAGCGCCGCATCAGCATCACGCAACACCTCTTCGGGTTGAGCATAGCCAGTCACACTGGAGGTAATGCCAATACTCGCCGTTGTGAATACCTCATACCCATTCAAGTTGAAGGGCAGTTTCAAAACCTGGTGAATTTGTTCAGCCACTTTTTCGGCATCGCTTGTATTTTTAATGGGGTCGAGTAGAATCGTAAACTCATCTCCCCCTAATCGAGCAATTGTATTCTCCGGGCTAAGGCAACTGGCTAAGCGTTGGGCGATCTCCACTAGCAATTGATCCCCTACCAAATGACCCAAGCTATCGTTAATCACTTTGAAGCGATCTAGATCGAGAAACAGTACGGCAAACAGGTGATTGGAACGCCGTTTTGCTCGCGCGATCGCTTGCTTGAGTCGATCCATAAACAGCACACGATTGGGTAAACCCGTTAGGGCATCATGAGAAGCATCATGCACTAGCCGCTCTTCCATCCACTTGCGTTCGGTAATGTCGGTAGCAATGCCATCAATCCGAATTGCCTGACCTGCCGGATCACAAATTACACGACGGCGCTCATACAGCCAACGCACAGTGCCGTCAGGTCGAATAATTCGATATTCCAATTCGTTGCTCTGCTTCTTTCGTAGGGCTTGAGTTGCAACCCGGACTCGCTTCTGATCATCTGGGTGAACAACCTTCATCCATAGATCAGGATCGTCAAGAAATTCAGTGACTGAACGATTGTAGATTTTTTCAGCCGCAGGATTGAGGTAGAGTGTCTCGTGAGTCGTTGCGGACATCGACCATATGACATCTTCAAGGGAACCAAGAATTCCATTGAGGCGTTGCTCACTCTCTCGCAGACCCACCTCTGCTCGTCTACGATCCGTTACATCGGTCAGCATTCCCAGGGCACCGATATAGTTTCCCTGCTGATCAAACAGGGGGGCAGTTGAGAGAATTGCCCATAGCTCCGTTCCGTTTTGGCGACGGAATTTAAAGTCATGCATTTCATGAATGCCTTGCCGCCGCCGTTCTAGATAAAGGTTAGCGAACGCTATGCCTTCGTCATCCATGAAAGCGAACAACGGTTTGCCCAACATTTCATCAGTGCTGTAGCCCATCATGGTTGCCGTCTGTTGATTGACATAACTGGTATTGCTGTCTTGATCGAGCGTCCAGATGCCCTCTGTTGCTGTCTCCACAATCCGGCGATACTGTTCTTCTTGCTGACACAGGGCAGCTTCGGCTTGTTTACGCTCTGTCACGTCTGTTTGGATACCGACAAAGTGAGTTAAATATCTCTCTGCATCAAACACGGGCGCAATGTGCAGTTCATTCCATATAGGGGTTCCGTCTTTGCGGTAGTTTTGCAAGGTAACATGACACTCGCGCTGTTCCTGAATGGCAGTTCGTAATTCTTCCACCGCTGGCTGATCGCGATCGCCGCCTTGCAGAAAGCGACAGTTCTGACCGATGACTTCATCCGCCTTGTATCCGGTCATGGTTTCAAACGCCGGATTGACGTAAATCAGCGGATTATCTGGCTGACTGGCATCTGTTAGAACCACACCGTTACTGCTAGCCGCGATCGCCCGCTCCATCAAATGTAATCGGGACTCCGAGTGATGCCGGGAAATAGCACTGTCAAGCACATTTACGATCAACTTTAAAAAGTTGATGTCGTCTTGAGTGAAAGTCTGAGGTCGAGTTGTATAGCTCTACAAATTCGTGTTGAGACATACAATTGGGAAAGAAGAACATCAAGTAACCCGTATGCCTGCCCCCTA
>NZ_JBFPDP010000060.1:0-25737 GCF_040830845.1 Sivoneniella epilithica UHCC 1019 | reverse complement strand
CTGGCAATTTTACACCCTTCTCGATGCCTTGAATCCCTTATCCCTTCCTATCTGGATAGTTTTTCAGGGACAACTAAATAAGCGATACCAGCTTGGGGTGCGTTTTGCTATGTTCTACGCACCCTTACCTCACCCTAATCACGCGATCGCGTGTTTTCATTTCGCCTCTCGTCATATCCCCTACAGAGACGCTACGCGAACGTCATTCGTCATTTAAACACACCCACTTCCACAATGGGTGGCTGTTACCCTGCTGGCGAATGCGAAGCACTTGCTGTTCTAAGCGGCGGCGTTCTCCTTTCGGCAAACCAAACAGCCAGTTTCGCAGTTGCCAGACCAAAATAGACAGCGTTACTGCCACACAAAGAGAAAAACCAAAAGCAGGGATGCGATCAAATACTAGCCCATAGCGCAGGGATGCCCAAGTGAAGTATTCGATCGCCAAGGAGATTGGGTAGCGTAAACCCCACAGGCTAAACGCGCCAACCGTCAGCCACAGCAGACTGGCAAAAATCCAGCGTCCGTAAACTGTTAGCTGGTGAAGACGATGAACTTGCGCTAAAAAAAGCGGATCTTGGCTAGCTTCTGGGGTAAACGGTTCATTTGGCTGATTCATAACAGCAGCGACAAGGAGTAGCATACTAACCGATTAAGAGGATGCTTCATCGGAGGCAACAACATTTGAGCTAGGACTAGATGAGAACGCTTGCCCCGTTTTTTCGCGCCATAGAGCTAACAACGTACTGGCAATGAAGATGCTGGAGTAAGCACCCATGGTGAACCCGATAATCAGGGCAAGGGCAAAGTTTTTAAGGGTTTCGCCGCCAAAAAAGAAGATAGAGAAAAGGGTAAGCAACACGGTCAAGGTAGTGTTGATGGAGCGTCCGAGGGTTTGGTTAACGGCAGAATCTACAATGTCATTGATGTGGCGATCGGGGTTAAGGGTGATCGTTTCGCGTATGCGATCGTAAATCACCACAGTATCGTTGACGGAGAATCCTACAATCGTCAACAGTGCCACAACAAACAGCGAATCTGCTTCAACACCCGCGACCAATCCCAAGATAGAGAATATACCAGTGGTGGTCAAGATGTCGTGAAATAGCGCCACGATCGCAAAAACGGCATAATCCAGTTGAAACCGCAGGCTCATGTAAGCGGTAATGCCGGCAAAGGAAACGAGCAGGGCTAGCAAACCGGATGTAAACAATTGCTGCCCCACAACGGGTCCGACCGTATCAATTTGAGTTTTAGCCGGGTCAAAGGCTCCAATTTTTTGGCTGAGGGCAGTTTGTAGTTTGGTGCGCTCTTCGCCCGTTAGGGGTGCGGTGCGAATGGTGACTCCAACCGGCTTTCCGGTGCGATCAGTAATCGCCTGAATACTGCTATTTGCATGTCCTTCTGCTGCCAAGATTTCCCGGACAACCGCAACATCCACCGGCTGATCGCAAGCTCCTGGTTTCGTGCAATCCAGTTCAAATTGCAGGCGGGTTCCCCCGATAAAATCTAGGCTAGGGCGCAGCGGCACACCAAATTGCTGCCAAGAGATGAACATCGCAGCTAATCCTGCCAAAATTAGCGCTAAAGAGAGCGACCACCAAAGATTACGTTGACGAATAACTTGTAGTTTCATGAGCTAGGCTGTGCCTCCGATCGCGTCGTGGCTGGCAAATTGGGACAAAAGTATTCAGGCTTACGCAGGCTAGGAAACCCAAGCACATACAGCATTAGAGTTCGGCTACAGGTAATGGCGGTAAACATACTAATGACAATTCCTAATGCTAACGTCAGGGCAAACCCTTTAACTAAGCCTGCCCCTAGCCAAAACAGTGCGCCGCAAGCAATCAGCGATGTCACATTGCTATCTAGAATGCTGGAAAAGGCGCGGTAAAACCCAGACTCTACGGAGCGATAGAGCGTTTTTCCGGCTTTCAGTTCCTCACGGGTACGCTCAAAAATCAAGATGTTGGCATCTACTGCCATCCCAATACTGAGAATGAATCCGGCAATTCCCGGCAGGGTCAGTGTTACTCCCAGTAGGTTAAATGCTGCCAATGTCAAAATGGTGTAGATAATTAAGGATGTATCGGCAATCAGTCCAGGAAGTCGATAGTAAACCACCATGAAGATGAGAACTAAAAATAAGCCGCCTAGTCCCGCATAAATGCTGCTTTGAATGCTGTCTCGTCCTAATGTCGCGCCAACGGTACGGTTTTCGACCACTTCGACGGGAAAGGGAAGGGCACCGCCTTTAAGTTGAATGGCTAAATCTCGCGCCGTTTCTAACGGAAAGTTGCCTTCAATCACCGCCGAGCCACCATTAATTCCAGTTTGGGCGTATTTGACATCCACCGAGTAGGCAAAGTTGGCGCTAATCGGCGCACCATCTAGAAAAATGCCGAGGGTGCGTCCGGTTCCGGCAATACTTTTGGTCAGTTCGGCGAACAGTTCGCCGCCGCGCTGGTCAAACTGAAGTGCCACATCCCAGACATTTTGTGAGTTGGTTGCGCCGGGGTAAGCATCTTTGAGGTTTTGACCCGACAGTTCGGTTTTTTCAAATAGTTCGGCGATCGCGGTATTAATCGCCTTCAAATCTGCCTGATTCTGTTCGATCGCAGTCACATCAGCAGATTTTCTCAATTCGTCTCGTTTTGCCGATTTTTCGCGTAGCTGCTGCCGCTCGATTTGTAGCCGCGCTTCTGTTCCAGGCTTTTGCTTACGAAAGTCTAGCTGGGCAGTGCCGCCCAAAACCCGCTCTGCCTGAATCGGATCGTTTACGCCCGGAAGCTGCACAATGATTTGGTTGTTTCCGGCAGTCAGTACCAAGGGTTCAGATACGCCCAAACCGTTGACCCGCCCTTCAATTACGCGCCGGACGGCATCCAGGTCATCGGGTTTGATTTCCTTGACCTGCTCGGTGGGCTTCACCTGAATCGTTAGTTGAGAGCCACCCCGCAAATCTAAACCTAACTGAGTTGGAATTTTCCAAATCACTACCAGAGCGCCAATCACCAGCGCCGCAATAAAAAGCAAAATTAACCGCTGTCTTCCCATAGGTAATCCCCGCTACAGAAGCTATGATAACGCCTTCCCGACTTTCTCCCGCATCCTCTCAAGAATTACCTGCCCATAAGAGCGAAACCGAGTAGCGATCGAATATTTGATCAGCGCTTACCAACGTCATTTTTTCAGTCTGAGCTTGGGTAATCAATAGTCGATCAAAAGGATCGCGATGATGAAGTGGTAAAGCGGCTATTTGAAAGGTGTGAGCGGCAGTAATTACCAGCGATCGCATACTTAGCTGCGCTATTCGGCTGGACACGTAAAGATCAACGGGTTCAGGCAACGGCAGTTTTCCAATAGAAACCTTGATGCTGATTTCCCAAATGCTTGCCACTGACAGCCACAACTCGTTAGCTTCATCTGCAATCTGGGCAATTGCTTCTTGATTTAGGCGATTAGGCTGGGCAAACCACCAGAGCCAGCACTGCGTGTCGAGTAACAGTTTCACATTTCATGCCCCTCAAATGCTGCCAAAATTTCTTCTGGCAGGGAATCATTAAAATCTTCTGGCACCAGAAAAAGCCCTTGGTCATTTCCTAAGCTCTTAAGCCGATTAGACGAACCGTGGAAGGGCACCAACTTTGCAACTGGAACCCCTTGGTTAGAAATAATAATTTCTTCGCCCCTTTCTACACGAGCTAACAATCCAGAGAGATCGGTCTGAGCCTGATGAATGTTAATGGTTTCCATGAGGTTGCACCAGTGGCTAATTGCCTATAATTGCTTGGTCACAATCTTTTTCACGGCTTCTACGATTTGCTGGGGCTGCACGATGGTCAGGCTTTCCAGTGCGCCGTTGTAAGGAGTGGGAATATCTTGGGAGGAGAGCCGGATGACAGGTGCATCCAGTTCATCAAAAAAGCGATCGCTGATGGATGCCACTATTTCCGCCCCAATGCCGCCCGTCCGCATACATTCTTCCACCACCACCACGCGATGAGTTTTGCGAATAGAGGCACCAATCGTCTCAAAATCAAGTGGTTTCAGCGACAGCAGATCAATAATTTCAGGATCGTAGCCCTCTTTTTCCAAGGTTTTCACAGCTTGCAGGGCGTGATGGCGCATCCGCGAATAGGTCAGCACCGTCACATCTGCGCCTGAACGAACGATTTCTGCCTTGTCTAAGGGCAAATAATATTCCTCGTCAGGCAAATCTTCTTTCAGGTTGTAGAGCAGCACATGCTCAAAAAACAGCACAGGATTGTTATCGCGAATGGCGGATTTCAGCAGCCCCTTGGCGTTGTAGGGTGTGGAACAGGCAACGATTTTAAGTCCGGGGACTGCTTGAAAGTAAGCTTCTAGCCGTTGGGAATGTTCGGCTCCTAGCTGCCGCCCTACACCGCCCGGACCTCGAATTACCAAGGGAATATTAAAGTTGCCGCCGGAGGTATAGCGCAGCATTCCAGCATTATTGGCAATTTGGTTGAATGCCAATAGCAAAAAGCCCATGTTCATCCCTTCGATGATCGGGCGTAATCCAGTCATCGCGGCACCTACTGCCATGCCTGTAAAGCTGTTTTCGGCGATCGGGGTATCCAGCAGTCGCAAATCACCATATTTTTTGTACAAATCTTTGGTGACTTTGTAGGAACCGCCATAATGCCCAACATCTTCGCCCATGACCATCACGGTTGGGTCTTTTGACATTTCTTCGTCGATCGCCTCGCGCAGGGCGTTGAAGAGTAGGGTGTCTGCCATGGGTTCCTCTAAATGCTCGAATGATTGCTTGAAGCCAATCCTAATTCTAGAACAGTCGGCTGCGATCTCCCAGAGCTAGAGCTTATGAACCTCTCACAATTGCAAACCCCGAACCCCAAATTCAAAATGTAAAACTCGCCATTCGCCATATCTCTTAGGTCTACGCTACGCAAACGTTCTGCGGCATTTTCTTATCTGCCAATTGCTAAGTCTTATTGCCCTATTGCCTGAATCATGAGAAAAAGTTCCGTGCGGCAGGGCTAGCTCTGTTACAATATGCTCCGTTGTACAGTCGGGACAGCATCCTTGAGCCAGTCTATCAACATTCCTAAAGTCGATGATTTTCTGCAAGAATTAGCCACAATTCAGCAGACGGGATCTAAGCGGATTGCGCTGCTGGGTTCCCGCCATGTGCCGATTACTCATCAAAAGCTAATTGAGATCATGAGCTATGCCCTTGTCCTGGAGGGTAATCGCTTGATCACATCTGGGGCAACCGGAACGAACCTTGCAGCAATTCGCGGGGCGATGCGAGCAGATCCTTCATTGCTGACAGTGATCTTGCCTCAAGGTCTAGATCGTCAGCCACGAGAATCTCGCGAACAGCTTGAACAGGTCATGCATTTAGTGGAAAACCCTGACAATGATACGATGGCTTTAGGAGAAGCTAGCGCTGTGTGCAATCAGGAAATTATTTCTCGCTGTCAGCAACTCATTTGCTTTGCCTTTCACGACAGTGCCACCTTGCTTAAAACCTGTCAGGATGCAGAAGACCAGCGCAAAATCGTCACTTTGTTTTACTTTGATTAGTAAACAGAGTGCTGATTGCTGAGATTATTGGGCAGTGCTATCGCTTTGGCGGACTTTTTGATAGAAGTGCCGAAATTTTGGAGTTTGGCGCAGATTATCTGATGCGTCAACAGGGAAAAAGCGATCTCTCATTTTCAATCTAACAATTGGTTACACAGCAACAACGCTGGGTGGTATAGATTTGCCTTAGCTCTTGTGAAATAGGAGGCGATCGCTGAACTAGAAGCCGCGATCGCTGAATTGCAGGAAATTTTGCAAGAATTGAGTGAGAAAATCAGTTTGTAAGCACAGAGTAGCGAAGATGGAAAGCATTAAAGTACGTCGGCGTGTTGGGCAAGACGGAATTCTTCACCTCGATATTCCTGTTGGAATAATAGAACGAGATGTGGAAGTGATGGTAATTTATCAGTCTGTTCCATCGGTAACCGCAAGTGGGCGATCGCTAGAACAGTTCTATGGCATCTGTGCCGATGATCCGATTATTATTGACGAGCGCGGAGTTTTGGAGAGCCTTGACGATGACCTTGCCGGAGCGTTTGACTAGAGGATGCGTTACCTGCTGGATACAAATGTTTGTGTGATGTATTTGAATGGTCGTTCGATGTCGGTACGCGCTCGCTTGAGTTCTATCTCTAATGAAGAGATGGTGGTGTGTTCGATTGTCAAAGCGGAGTTATTCTATGGCGCTATGCGAAGCAACAATTTAACTCGAACGTTAGAACGGCAACAGAGATTTTTGGAAAGCTTTGCTTCACTGCCTTTTGATGATGAAGCTGCGATCGTCTGTGGTCAAATTCGAGCGCGTCTTGCCAGTGCCGGAACTCCGATCGGTGCCTGCGATTTACTGATTGCCGCGATCGCTCTGGCGAACAATCTCACCCTGGTCACTCACAACACGCGAGAATTTGAGCGCGTGGAGGGCTTGCAGGTTGAAGATTGGGAGGTTGATTTATGAGTGAATTGCTTATTACGCGATGCTGCCGCGTTTGCGGGCTTCCTTGTAGGAAACGCCGACATTTTGCAGTCCAGCGCGGATCATTTGCTGTTCTAGCAATGCGAAAAAGCGAGTGCGATCGCCGCCTCTAACCACTGCTTGATTATGTGCTTCTGCCAAAGCGACGGGATAGCCATAGCCTTTTTGTACCTGCGCTAATACTAAACTGAGTGCGTCGTCTAGCAACGTGCGATCGTCCAGCACCCAGCCGGGAAACTCGACCCTAGCAACTTCCGTGCCCACATGCACATAGCAAAAGTAGACTCGATGCTGGTCACCATACAGATCCAAAATGCTGGCAGAACTGCGCCAAATGGGGCTACGCTGACCGGGCTGTAGCTGCATTGCCCACATTGCCGAATCTTTCAGCGGTTCTAACACCTGACAAGGCGCATGATTTTTTTGCCCTACATCGTTTTTGCCTGAACAATGGGTCATGCAGTCGGGAACCTCAAAAGGGCAAGCAGTCAATCGTAAAAAGTTGACGGCTTCCCCACTACGAGAAGCGCTGAGATAGCCAACTAGGGGGACTTTTGATTGCCGCAACTGTTCCCATGATTCTAAAATTGGCTGCAAGATAGTGTTCCGCGCTTCGGCTGGCAACTGTTCTAGAAACCAGTAGATTAGGGAACCATCAACCATTGCGAGAGTGGGAGGAGTGGGAAGTTTTGAGTTTTGAGTTTTGAGTTTCGAGTTTTGAATGTCTGATAGCTCCATCTGGTGAGTTTGGAGTTCGGAGTTTGGAGTAACTCCTTTGGAGACGCTATGCGAACGGAGTTCGGAGTTGGGAAGTCGAAGTTCGGAGTTCGGAGTTGGAAGTTCGGCATTCGGAATTCGCAATTCCAAACTTTCTTTAACGTGTTGCCCTAGTTCGGCGATAGCGATCGCTTCTGAAACGGTACGTCGATAGCCCATCCATTCTTCGGTGCGAATGCCCCACTGTCGGGAGAGATAGAGATCTTCAGGGCGATAAAAGATTTCTGGCAGGCTATCTAGCAAGGGATGGCGGCTTTGACCATAGTGCAGCACGATTCGCCCAATGTTGATCAAGTAGCAATAGGCAATTTCGTGATGGCTGGGGGCAATTTGGGAGCCATCGGTGGCAATGACGGTATGGGCAGCGGGGGCAGTGGAGATGCTAACTCGCAGGTTCAGCGGTTCGATTGGGGTGGCGGCGGTGAAGGTAGTGCGATCGCGCCACTGCGCCTGCAACATCACCAGTTCAGCCTGCTGGCGATAGGCTTTATCGAGCAAGGTTTGCGATCTCTCTAATCGCAATCGGGTCGCCACTGCCTCTTGGGTTAAGTGTTGGCTAATGCCCTGCATTTGTTGCGTCAACTGAGTCAAATCCAGCATTCATCCCACCTCAACGCTACCAGTCTACTGATAGCATAATTCACCTGTACTGGGTTGACTCGCGACTGTGCAAGTATTTTAGAAAAGTCTTACATTGTGTTGTTAGGTAACTGAGGTAATTTGCGGAGGCAGTACTACAGAACTATTAGCTGGCATCCAAAGCCAAGTTGCCGCAATGCTACTTTAAGTCAATACTTTGAGGCTACGAGCGCGGCGATTACGTTTATTTCCAGGGGTGCATAAATCTGTGGGGGTAGCCCCTGGAAATAGCTACGCACTCAGAAATATTGCTGTAAACTGAACAGTGTATAAAGTAGCACAATTAGTTTTGTCAGTGAACATCAATCCACAGGTCATTACTGGTTCATGGCGTTATGGCGTAGCACTACAATGGCATACATTATCGAGTGTGTCTCGTAGTGATGGCGGTTTTGACACAACGCGCAGCGAAATTGGAGAAGCCCTCTATCAACTCAAATATCAATTTGACCGTAGCAAAATTGAGCCAATCGCTGAAGTTGCAGCCCAACAAATCATGTCTTTGAGAGTTCTTCAGTACCTGAAAGCGATGGTCGCTGTACCACCGTCAAATTTAGATCGTCCATTTTAGCCGGTGCTAGAATTGGCTAAGGCTCTTGGGAACAAAACTAATTGGCTCAATAGGTAATTCAGGGAGTTAAGCGAGAAGAGTTTCCAACAAAGCACTGAGCAAGGCGTTGCCTCGTTTTTTAGCATTGTGAACGAACTCAAAGAAACGCAAGTCCAGGGGCAGCTTCTCCTGAGAGATACCACGATGGGGACGTAACCACGAGCGCAGAAGTGACCAGAAGCCCTCCATCGTGTTGACATGGACTTCACAAAACCCATCCCCATCGTCATCACGGGCATATTCTCCTGCCCCATGACACACCGTTTTGTGTTCATAGCCCCACTCAGGTAGCGCATTGTAGATGCCATACTCATCCGTGTAAATTAGACTTCCAGCCGCAATCGTCGCTTTGACCAACAGTTCAATCGTCTGTTGTTGCACGTTCTCAAGCATCCGAATCACGACTTGTCCACCGCGTTGAATCATGCCGAAAATCGGCGGTTTTTCCTTTTCAAGCGACCCTCGACCCCGACCCCCTTTGACCTACGGGTTGGATTGGTTTTATAACGGGAGTCAGAGCCGCACTCAAAAAAGTTTAGAGATTGCGGTGATTGCAGTGATTGATGTCGAATCGCACCCGGGCTACAGCTTATCGGTGCAACAAACGCCAGCAAGTTTAGCAATCGGCGAGGCAAAGGCGCAAAATCAGTGTCAGTCGATTCGCTGGGCAATGATTGAGCAAGTTCGGCAGCAGATTGAGCAACTCCCCAGCAAGGCGACGACACAGGCAGCAGAAGTAGCGGTTGAACCCACTCGCATCGATGTTTATCTCAAGCAACTCCAGGACAGTCTCCCCTATTTGCCAACCCGTATCAAGCACTGGGTGGTGGATGGCTTCTACAGCAAGAAAAAGTTTGTCGATGGGGTGGTTGCGTTGAACCTACAGGTAATTAGCAAACTCCGCAGCGACGCGGATATGCGCTACCTCTACACTGGGGTGCAAAAACCGCGTGGGGCAACGCGTAAGTATGACGGCAAGGTTGATTTGTGGGATTTGAACCGATTAGAGAGAGTGCGTCAACTCGAACCAGGACTATACCTTTACACGCTTGTAGTTTGGCACGTCTCACTCAAACGTAAAATCCGCATTGCTGCTGTTGTGGATACTCGTAAACCCGAAAAAACCGACATCGCCCTGCTATTTTCAACCGATATTGACCTCCATTCCGAAGTGATCCTCAAATATTACAAAGCGAGGTTTCAAATTGAGTTTATTTTTAGAGATACCAAGCAGTTTACGGGCTTGTGTGATGCTCAAACTCGCCAGGCTCAAACGCTCGATTTTCACTTCAATGCCTTGTTGAGTGCCTTGAATTTGGCGAAATACGAAGACCAACTGCGCAGAGATCCGGGGAACCAAAAGCAGCCTTTGTCCTTTTTCTCGATGGCGAGTTATAAGCGGTTTGCCTTCAATGACCATCTACTGGAGCGATTTATTTCAATGTTAGAGTTAAACCCAACTTTGATTAAATCCCATCCGAACTATCAAAACCTGCGCTCCTACGGCATCATAAGCTCTTAATTCTGTCCGAACCATTATTATCTAGTAGATTTCTTTATATTTAGCTAAGTACAAACGCGCTTTTGTAAGCCATTGACCGCTAATTCATTCCGTTTTTGGGTGAGATTTGGGCAAGCTTTTGAGAGATTTCGGGATTGTATAGTCGTAAGTAGTTCCAGTAATTCTCAAACACCAACTTCACATAGCCGCGAGTTTCATCATAGGGAATTGATTCCACAAACTGGTCAGGGTCGCCTATGCCTTTCTTCGCAACCCAATCACCGACTGCACCAGGACCTGCGTTATAGCTGGCAACTGCCAGCATCGAGTTGTTGTCATATTCATCGTGGGTATAATCCAAATACCAAGTGCCTAGCTTGATATTGTCGTCCGGCTTAGCCAGTTGATATTCCTTTAGCTTAATTTTTTCGGCAATCCAGGCTCCCGTATCGGGCATCACCTGCATTAATCCTTTTGCGCCGGCTGATGAGGTGATATTGGACATAAACCGAGATTCTTGGCGAATCAAAGCGGTAACCAGTAGGGGATTGAGTTGACGTTCTTGCGACCAAGCTTCGATCGGCTCCAAATAGGGAAATGGATACAGCGCATACCAGTAGCTCATTTGCTGCTTAAGCGCTCTGTACTGCTGTAGCTCTTCAGCCGTTTCGCGCTGGCTCAAGTGAGACACCATAAAAATGCCGTCTAAATGATCGCCAATGCCCAGTCGGATCACACCATCGGTAAATTGTTCCGAAACGGTGGGCGTTGCAGCATTTTGAAATTCTACTTGCCACAATTTCCAGGTATCTTGATCTTGCCCCAGTTGATGAAGCTCCCGCAGGGCATCGGAACCCACGGGCAAAGGCGGACGAGCAGACGGACGAGCCACCGCAGGCTTGAGATCGCGAACCGAGGAGAAGTCGCCTACGTTCCAGCCTAACAAGTCCGCTGATCGCCATGCGTAGTAAGACTGGGGATATTTTTTCAGCACAAACTCAAACGTTTCTTGTGCCTCTTTAGATTTGCCCAGTTGGGTTGCCCATTTGCCCACCCAAAAAGCGGCTTCTGGAGCTAATTCGCTATCGGGGTTTTGGGTGACGATAGGAGCCGCCCATTTCCAAGCAGTTTGGGTATCTCCGGCTTTTGCCTGCTCTGAGGCAAGCTGCCATCGCAGTTCTGCGGCGGCATCCGATTTGCCATGCCGACTCAGGAGATATTGCCGCGTTTGAGCCGCAGATTCTTTACTATTCAGTTCGTCTAGCAGCTTGGACTTTTGCAGCAGGGCTTCACCTGCGCGATCGGGAAAACGGGCGATCGCCTGATCTAGGTAAGCGATCGCGAACTCCGGCTGCACAATTTTGGATAGGCGGATTAACGCTAAACCCGCTTCTGGAGCCGTGGGAAAGGTGTTGACAGTGCGAATATAAGCGTCGGTGGCTCCCCCGGTTTCACCTAGTTGCAATCCTCGCGCTGTACGATAGGCATTCCGCGCCGTGAGTGGCGCTTTTGCATAGGCGGTTCCGGCTTTGCCATATTGTTGTTTTTCCCAATAGCCAAAGGCGATCGCTTCCCAGTCTGCGGGAGTTAGCTGGTTGCGATATTTCTCAACTAGGTGATCTAAATAAGCAGTGTATTTTTCTAAATACAGTCCATGTCGGGCGATCGCTTGGAGCGCATCTCGCTGATTGGGATCTTTCTGAAGACGCTGCTGAGCGATTTCGATGGTGCGAGGATGGGCAGGAAACTGAGCGATCGCCTGATCCCCATATTGCGGATTAGTTTTGCTCAAGGCAACTAGCGCTTCTGCTGCCGCTGGATCACTGGGATGGCGCTTGAGTAAGTCTTGCCAGGTTTCTTGAGATTTTGCCCCATCTCCGGTTTTTTCTAACGCTTGGGCTTGTTTCACTAGCACATAGGGCGCTAGCACAGGATAATCAGCATCTAGCCCTTTCAGTTGCTCTAGTGCTTTCTTCGCCTGACCTTGCTGCAATAAATCGGTCGCGAGTAGATAGCGGGCGCGGCTGCTTTCAATTGGCTTTTTGGCATGGGCGATCGCCGTTAGCTTTTCCGTCCGTTTTGCGGTGGGCAATGCCTTTAGCACATTAATATCTTGGATCTGAACGGCTGCCGATTGCAGTTCCGCCCCAGATTTCATAAACTGTGTGGCTTCGGGTTGGCGATCGAACAACGCTTTTACAAAAACGCTACTGACCACCAACACGCCCAAGCTTGCGCCAACCAACCGATACACTTGTTTTCTTCCGCGCTTCTGCATGGAGCTATACCAGAATGGGGAATTTTTAAATAAAGCAGACTTTAATCAGGCAAATCTTTAGCGACTTTAGCATTTTTATCAAGAAGTGGACGAAGGATTTTGACCCTTCAATTCTGCGGACTCCTATCTTTATGATCAATACTGGAAATGAGTTGAATCAATCGGAATTTAGAGGACGGTTTGAATGGATTTGCGAGCAATCAATACTTCCTGTGTGGAATGGTCGGGGGATGCCTTAGCCGTAGGGTTGTTTGAAGACCAAGTGGAGTTGGCGGGTGACTTAGTAGCCCTAGATGACAAGCTATTTGGCACACTGAAAGAACTAATCGCCGAGGTAGATTTTAAGGGTAAAGAGGGCAGCAGTGCGGCAACACGGGTTGGGAGTGGCAGTAGCATTCGTAAAATCATTGTGGTTGGTTTGGGCAAGCCGGATAGTTTAAAGCTGGAAGGCTTGCGACGGGCGGCAGCGGCAGCGGCAAAACTCGCTCGAAAAGAAAAATGCAAGATTCTGGGGATCAGCTTTCCAGTGTGCAATGCCGATGCAGAGGCGACTACTCAGGCGATCGCGGAAGGGGTTGAACTGGCGTTGTACCAAGACACGCGGTTTAAATCAGAACCCGATGACAAAGTGACTAAACTGGAGCGTATCGATCTGCTGGGTCTAGCGGGGCAAGAAGCCGCGATCGCCCGTGCCCGTCAAATTGCTTCTGGAGTGATCCTAGCGCGAGAACTGGTCGCGGCTCCGGCAAATATAGTCACGCCCATTACTTTGGCAGATACCGCTTTGGCGATCGCCCACGACTATGGGCTAGAGGTGCATATTTTGGAGCGAGATGAATGCGAAAAGCTCGGCATGGGCGCATTTTTAGGCGTGGCTCAAGCATCCGATTTGCCGCCTAAGTTCATTCACCTAATCTATAAACCTGAAGGCACTCCGCGCCGCAAGGTGGCGATTATTGGCAAGGGCGTGACGTTTGATTCCGGTGGTTTGAATATTAAAGGGGCAGGCAGTGGGATTGAGATGATGAAAACCGATATGGGCGGAGCGGGTGCCACACTGGGGGCTGCTAAGGCGATCGCTCAACTCAAACCGGATGTGGAAGTCCACTTTATTAGTGCAGTCGCAGAAAATATGATTAGCGGGGGTGCTGTCCGTCCCGGCGACATCCTCACGGCTTCCAATGGTAAGACGATTGAAATTAATAATACAGATGCTGAAGGGCGGTTGACGTTAGCAGATGCGCTGGTGTTTGCCGAAAAGCTGGGAGTAGACGCGATCGTTGATCTTGCCACCCTCACTGGAGCTTGCGTAGTCGCTTTGGGTGACGATATCGCTGGATTGTGGAGTCCTAACGATGCGCTTGCGACTGAGCTAGCCCAAGCGGCTGAAGGCTCTGGTGAAAAAATTTGGCGGATGCCGATGGAAGAAAAGTACTTTGACGGCTTGAAGTCGGTGGTTGCTGATATGAAAAACACGGGACCTCGGATGGGTGGCGCGATTACGGCAGCACTGTTTTTGAAACAGTTTGTCAAAGACACTGCCTGGGCGCATTTAGATGTAGCAGGACCCGTATGGGTTGATAAGGAAAATGGTTACAACGGTGTAGGGGCAACGGGTTATGGGGTTCGCACTTTGGTTAACTGGGTGCTAAATTAACCTGATGTGCAACTAAAGTCCAACCCTCATCCCCCCGCCCCTTCTCCCAAGGCAGGAGAAGGGGAGAAAAAGTGTTTCAAAGTCCCTCTCCCGCTCTGGGAGAGGGATTTAGGGTGAGGGTCATTAGGAAAGTCGCACATCGCGTAAATTAACTCATCAATACACCTTCTTTGTATAGCAACGGATAGCTTATTACAAACTTGAAGCCTGGAACGTTAGATGACACAAGCTGGCTGCAACCCGTTGGTCATGTGTGGACTCGCAGCGCTCAGCCTTGGTTTACAATTCCAGCAGACACCTTACAGGAAAAGGGGCAACCCCTAGACTTCGCTGAATTTTTCCAACGGTTTACTCCAAAAACTAAATCATCTAAATAGACAAAGCTCTCCAGCCCTACCGCTTATTTCTGGTGAAGCAAACTTTCGGCGATCGCGTCAAATCTGCTTCAGCGGCTATTCGGATGCGACGCAAATCACAAGGATCTGACTTGTTTAAATCACAAGATAACTGCTGAAGAATCACCGAGCTTGATAGACTTCGCACACAAAATAATTGCTGAAATGGCTCGAATATTAAAAATGTAAGCCCTCAAGACTGTGAATCATGAAACTTGCATATCGTGGCATTGTCTATACATCTGTTGCTGATAGCTATGACCTTCCGACATGGGAAGTGGTAGGTAAATATCGAGGACAATCAGTTATTTTCAACAAGCCTATGAGAGTAACTCAGCCGCACGCCGTTACCCAATTGAATTACCGTGGAGTGCCCTATATTAGAGTCCGTTAACCCTTTTTTCTAAAACAGTATTTTATTGCCTTTCTAAGTTTTGAACAACGTAAAGTAAAGCCCTGAGAACTTCATCTCAGGGCTTTTTTTAGGAGGATACTTGAACCCCAACCAGGAATACAGCCTTACATCAACACATCACTTGATGATGTCAACCCTTCTTCTCCGGCATCATGCACTTGTCGCTATCACATCCAGCGGGACCTTCGGCAAGGTTGAAGCCAAGGTCATAGTGGCTGAGGGCACCATAGAAATCAGTGGTACGCTGGCGAGTTTTAACTTCTGCTTCGAGGCGATCGAAGGTGGTTTTGTCAATTTTCTCGAAGGGTAAACGGGGAAAGGGTGCATCAAACCGGGCAAGTAACGCCGCGCTGATGTAGCCTTCATCATGGGCGATCGCTTGATAAATTCGTCGTCCTAACGGCTCCACTTCGGCTTCGGTTAGTTCTATGGTGGCGCTGGTATTGTGGGCAGTGTAATACTTCTGCACCTGCATATAAAAATCAAACTGTGCTAATGCCGAGAACTGCTCAATCGGGATTTCATCGGCTCCCGGCAAGTTTGCCCAGGATACCTCTACTGGAATTTCCACGAGCCATTCAGTACAGCGATCGTCAAACGGATCATTAAGCAAATTGCCGTTTTCATCTTTGTCTGATTGCGATGGCACAATGCTGTAGCCGTAATCCAGACATGCCATTGCCACCGGGTCACTCTTGCGAAAGGTAATCCGCCGAATAAAGCGCTGGGCTTTGGGAGGATGCCAACCTGGACTCGCGCCAGTGAGCAGCGATTTGGTGCCTGCGGGCTGCACGGTGGTACAGCGGTTAGGGTGCCTAATACTATGCTGGTCGCAATAATTCCAGACGACTTGATGAACTATCTCTCGCCAGCGCGTCAGGTATGCCTGCTCTCGTTGTTGAAACTCTAACCCGGCGATCGTGTTGGGTCTACCTTCTTGCCACCAGTGCAACCATTCCACGCCAAAGGCATGAACGAAAAAGTCAAACAAGCCCGTAAATGAAACTCCCACAATGGGGTCTAGTTCGCGAGAAAACTGATAGCGGGGTTCGCCAAACTGATGATTTAGTAAGGCAGCCACAGAAAGGGCGGCAGCGGTGAAGGCTTTCTCCTGAGTTGCATAGTCAAGGGGATCAATTTGATTGAGATGCACCTCTGATAAATTGCAGTGAAAATCTGACCCTAAAATTTCACCGCAAGGATTTAGCCCGTAGCGTCCAAGGCGATGCTCTAATTCGGCAGCAGACATTTGTGGGTAGCGCTGTTGCAACCATGCTGGAGCAACGCCCTGATTGTAGGCGTTGAGAAAATCAGTTCGCAGATCGGCATTGGTGAGCAGATCGACGTTGGCACGGGCGATCGCCTCTGGGGCGTACTGAATCGCGCCCTCACCCGAATAAAACTGTTTGCGAACCGCATCAATGCACTCCTGCTCCGTCGGCTTTTGGTGAAAAACACGAGTATGATTTGCCATCCGCAGCACATCCCGTTCCGCATCAATCCGCCAGTTGCCCTCCGCATCCTGCTGCCACAGGTTATCTTTGGCACTGGCAAACGCAGCGTCTTTACTGTCACCTTGGCGCATCCCAGCGGACCTGCGGATGTTACCTGCAACGACCGTGGCGGCGGCTTCATCAATTAGCAAGCAGCATTCCACCGAAGTTAGTTGTCGTCCGATCGCTTTGTTCAACAGTGCGGCACAGCGAGCATATAGACCAGACAGCCGAATTGGGTTAGCCACCCCACCAAAGCCTTTTAAAACTTCTCCTTCTGGGCGCACATCGCTGACATCCACTGTGACTTGCACTACGCCGTCAAAGCGTTCGTCTGTAGAAAGTTCTAGCAGCGTTTGATAGGAAGACACCCAGCCCTGGCGACTATCGCCCACTTGAATTTGAACGGTGTTTGCTTGGACGATGACTTCAGTGCGATCGCGTCGCTGCGTCGCTGGAGTAGTACCCACTTCACCAGCCACCGTAACCGAAATCTGGTTGCGAATCGCCGGAAGCCGTTCAATATACTTCGGTTCCAGAACGGCTCCAGTACCACAGCCCATCATCGCAAGATCCATCATCAACCCAAAAGCGCGCCAATCCACAACGTTGGTGCTAGTGCAGTTATAAGAACCTGAAAAATTCTCAGACTTTTCGATCCAGGGTGTGCCACCCACCCATAGCCACCGTCCTGATGGTAAGGCTTTCAATTCTTGCTGCATTTGCTCAATCAAATCGGCTTCCATAGGGATGAGTTTGCCCAATTTCACTAGTCCGCGTGTAGTGCGCTCCACAACCACATCCCACGGTTCCCGTCCGCCTTCGGTGCGTCGGCTATAAGTGCGATAAAAAACAGGATTAGCTGTGGGTGCTGTTGTGGGAAAGGGATTAGGGACTGAGGCTTCTGCGATCATCGCATCTGTAGCAATAGTCTCTTGATGACGAATATTTCTAAGTCGAACCATAATAAGGTCTCGCTTTTGATGGAAGTTAAACGGATGTAGCTAGATGTGGATGGAAGATTTTAAGTCTACACTATCCCTAGCGGAAACTATTCCTAGAGTTTTAACATAAAGAATTGTCATCGCGATCATTTCAGTAAACTCTTTCAGCACGTTAAATAATGCGATGTGCAACTCAGTTTTTGGCAGGAAAGTCTCATCCTGATTGCACTCGTGCTGGCGGTGATTACAGGGCTACTGGTTGGGAGCCTTGCGAGGAGGTGATCAAGCATAAGGGTGTTCGGTGAAGGCTGCTTTTGCAGTGTTGCAGGAAAGTTTTCAGGGAACTCGTACATCGTGTACTTATAGCAATAGCAACGGATGAATAAATGTAGGACATAAAGCTCCTTGAGAAATAAGAAAGAACGGACGCTTGTTGTCTTAGTCTCTCCTCGTACTGCTATATATTCATTGTTGAAGAGTGAGCAAATAAATGATCCCTATCCCCACTGCGCCATAATTCAGCTATTCTGACAGGAGGTTATTGGCTCAGTAGTTTCTGTGAGTGCAACGGGTTCTATTTCTAGTTTAAGGATTTGGAGTCAACGACTTTTGGCAGCAATCTTGCTCGGTGGGCAGGTAGTTGTTCGCCTATTCACAGGGCGGATTCATCGCCGGAACACCTTGGAGCAACTGGCAATCGTGGGTCCTGCTTCTTTGTTGATTGTGTTGATGACTGCTGTATGTATCGGCTTAGTATTCACAATTCAAGTCTCTAGAGAATTTATTAGTTTGGGTGCAGAAAGTGCTGTGGGCGGTGTCTTAGCGATCGCGTTGAGTCGCGAGTTATCCCCCGTTCTCACCGCAGTGGTCATAGCAGGTCGGGTTGGGTCAGCCTTTGCAGCCGAGCTTGGAACCATGCGCGTTAGTGAACAAATTGATGCGCTTTATGTTCTCAAAACAGATCCAATCGAGTATTTGGTCATTCCACGAGTGCTTGCCTGCTGCATTATGCTGCCCCTACTCACCATTTTTTCGTTGTTTGTTGGCTTGGGTAGCGGCTATTTGGTCGCAACCAACGTATACGGAATCTCTCAGACTTTATTTCTAGAGTCAATTCAAAGTTTTCTCAAACTGTGGGATTTATTTAGTGCCCCGATTAAGGCTCTTGTTTTTGGAGCAATGATTGCAGTCATTGGCTGTAGTTGGGGGCTAACAACCACAGGTGGAGCGAAAGGCGTGGGGCAATCCACGACAACTGCTGTGGTCACCTCTCTGCTAGCGATTTTCATTAGCGATTTTTTCCTATCCTGGATTATGTTTCGGGGCTTGGGCAGTTCCACAATTCCTGGATTGTAATGGGGTAAATTTTGCTGCCGACCCCTTAGCGACCCCATACAATGAAAGAGTCAACCCCTATAAATTTGTAATTACTGTGACGACCGTTCCTTCTCTCATCCCTGATTCAACCGTTGAACTATCGCCGAGTTTTTGGTTGCCGATCGCGTTAGTGGGTTTAGCATTACCCCTGTTTTTGGTGCAGGTTTGGGTGAGTGGCGCGATCGCTCTATTTGGTCTGTTTTTGTTTATTCAGGCAGCTACTTTAAGACTACGGTTTACCCAAACTGACTTAGATATTTATCGCGGCGAAAGCTTAATCCGTCGGTTTCCCTACCGTGAGTGGCAAAATTGGCGCATTTTTTGGACTCCGGTGCCCATCTTGTTTTATTTCAAGGAAATCAATAGCATTCACTTCCTGCCTGTTTTGTTTGATCCTAAAATGTTAAAAACTTGCCTAGAAGCTCGTTGCCCCCGCTCCTAGCGTTTCTCACTCTTTCCTTTTGCCCTTTACCCCAAGCAAAGACTGGTTATGACTCCCAATGAACTCCCCCTTGACACGGCAACAACTGAAGAATCACTGGGGATTCAGGAAGCCTCAATGCGATCGCTGATTGAAGAAGAAGTCACCGCTTTACCTGCACCCAATGACCCAGATGAAGCAGTGATTCCTGAAGATACGGTGATTGCAAAAGTTCCGTTTGGTGGAGTTGCTCCAGTGAACCTAGAACAGCGGATTGCAGAGTTGCAGCGTCAGGAAAAGGCATTGCATCAGGATATTGCTCAGTTGCAAGGCATAAAATCTGAACTACAAGGGCAGGTAGCAGCCACTCAAAGCGCGATCGCCTCTTTACTTCAGGAAGGCTTAAAAGACTTAGAACAGCGGAAACGGGATTTGCAAATTACCGTAGAACAGCTAGAACGCCGTCAAGAACGCATCCGGGCTGAAATGCGAACCACATTTGCCGGAACCTCTCAAGATCTTGCCATTCGAGTCCAAAGTTTCAAAGAATATTTAGTCGGCAGCCTCCAAGATTTAGCCCTTGCCGCTGACCAATTAGAGCTAACCAAATTTAAAGAACCTGAAAAGCCGCCTGTCCCGATCGCGGCAGCGGTGACCCCTCAGCCTCCTACGCCTAAATTTGCGGATGAAAGCTTTCAAAGTCAAACGAAAAAAATCCGCAGTTTAATCGATCAATATCGCAGTCGCCCAGATTATTACGGTCCTCCCTGGCAGCTACGACGCACCTTCGAGCCAATTCATGCAGAGCGGGTTTCTAACTGGTTTTTTACCCAAGGGGGGCGGGGTGCCATCCGCACGATGGGTAGTCGGCTGCAAAACATTTTGGTTACTTCTGCAATTATTTCGGTGTTGCAAGAGTTGTATGGCGATCGCCAAACTACGTTAGTCCTCGCCGATTCTCCTGAACGATTGGGCGAATGGCGCAGAGGATTACAAGACTGTCTGGGCATCACTCGCAGCGATTTTGGTCCCGATCGCGGTGCCGCTTTGTTTGAAGATCCCTTCGTGCTATCCCAAAAAGCCGATCGCATGGTCAAAGATGGCTTGCTGCCCCTCGTCGTGATTGACGAAACCGAAGAGCAGATTGATCTGACCCTGCTGCAATATCCTCTCTGGCTAGCCTTCGCCCCTAATCCTCAGACTCCTAGCTACTCCAACTACTGAGCCTAAAAGTGAGCATAAAAAGCCAAAGGCTAGGAACTTAGAACCAGAAACGAGATAATATCGGGTAAGCTTTTCTGAGAAAACTGCTCCTATTTCCCATCTCCTATGTTTCTTTGGTTAACGCTCAACGGTTTATTCTTGCTTGTTGCCTACCTGTTGGGATCGTTGCCCAGTGGCTATTGGGCGGGGCGGCTAGTGAAAGGGTTTGATATTCGAGAGCAAGGATCTGGCTCCACGGGGGCAACCAATGTATTAAGAACCGTGGGTCAGCTACCCGCGTTGATTGTGCTGCTGGTAGATATTCTCAAGGGATCAGCCGCGATCGCCCTATTTCACTGGCTTTATGCATCCGAACTTGTCCAGCCATGGGTTCCAAACACGGTTGATCCGGCAGTATGGCTACCCTGGATGGTCACTTTGGCGGGAATGCTGGCGTTGTTGGGTCACAGTAAATCCTTATTTCTCAACTTTACTGGAGGAAAATCGGTAGCAACCAGCTTAGGCGTATTATTAGCGCTGAACTGGATTGTCGGGTTAGGAACATTAGCAGTGTTTTTGGCGGTCTTGGGCATCACCCGAATTGTGTCGATTAGCTCGATTATGGGCGCGATCGCGACTTCTGGGCTAATGGTTGCCACCAACCAGCCTGTGCCCTACCTGCTATTTAGCATTGCTGGCGGCATTTACGTGATTTGGCGACACCGCACCAATATTCAGCGACTGATGGCAGGCACCGAACCCCAACTTGGACAAACTCTGCCCGAAGTGACGACTCCACCCCAGTTCTAATCCACAACTCCTATTCCTATGGCGCTTAAAATCATTGAGCAGTTTGACAGCAGCTTTTCTTTGGAACCTGATGCTAAAGCAGCCTTGTTTACTTTTTTGACAGCGGAACCCTTTTTACAAGAAGTTGCTCAAACGGCTGGCTGCTCATCGATTGAGTTTACCCAACTATTATTTCAGCCCATTCCTTACACAACCGCCACACCGAAAGGAATGCCTGCTGAATTTGAACCCTTCCACACGTCCACAGACCATATCATCATCAACGTGCCGCCCAACTTCATGTTTAAAGCAAAAATATTTAAACCGAGTCGGCTCTGCGCGATTTATCGGAAAGTATCCTAGCGTCGTGATAAACCAGTGATCTTTTAGGAATCAGTTATTGCTTAAGGACTACGGAATGGAATCGATATCTTGAGGTGCGCGATCGAGATCTTGATCGAGCCAAGAACTGGCATCTTCTTTGGGTTCTAAATGAGTCATCACATAAGTTCCAGGTAAAGCGCGAATGATTGCTAGTTCAATCTCTTCACATAGATTATGTCCGGTATGAACGCTCCACTCACCTGGCACTAATACATGAAAGGTGACAAAGCTACGAGAACCAGCATTTCGGGTTTTCAGCGCATGAAATAGGATACCTTGCTGTTTGTAAGGTGCCAAAATCTCCATAATTTGGGTTTGATCGGCAGTTGAAATGGCGCTATCCATGAGTCCAGTCCCTGTTTCCTGTAGAAGCCGAAACCCTGCCCAAACGATGTTTGCTGCAACCAGTAGGGCGATAATGGGATCGAGGATTAGCCAACCCGTGAGTTTGACTAGCAGAATTGCGATCGCCACACCAAAGGATGTCCAAACATCAGTGAGCAAGTGATGAGCATCAGCACGTAGGGTAATAGAGCGCAACCGTTTTCCGGCGCGTAGTAAAATCCAGGCAACGCCGCCATTAATTGCAGTAGCAATAAACGATAAAGCTAACCCTAGCCCAATTTGTTCAATGGGTTGTGGATTAAATAGCCGACCCCAAGCTGCGATCGCGATGCTACTCGCTGCAATCACAATCAAAACGCTTTCAATGCCGCTAGAAAAATACTCTGCTTTTGTATGCCCAAACGGATGATCATCATCGGCAGGCTTCATCGCATAAGAGAGTGCCCAAAACGCCACGATCGCTGCCACCAAATTTACTCCCGACTCCATCGCATCCGACAGTAGCCCTACGGAACCCGTCAGCAGATAAGCACCCGTTTTCAACCCAATAGTTAGAAGTGCAGCGGCGATCGACAAAAGTGTATAACGACGGGCAGCATGGGCACTCATAGCAATTATCTAAGAGCAGTTATCTAGGGCTAGAAATTCTATAGCGCGAAAAGACAGGGGGTTTATAAAGACCCAGTTTTTGCTTAATCAGCAACCAGAAAAAAGGCAAATCTTCGACTAAATAACGCTTCCAGAGCCGCTTAGGATCAGAGTAGAGTCGGAATAGAGATTCGATGCCCAGTTTGCTCATCCACTTCGGTGCCCGTTGAATTGCCCCAGCTTCAAAGTCTATGGTCGCTCCGATCGCCAAAAAGATTTTGACATGAGTAAATTTATCTCGATATTTGTGAATCCATTTTTCTTGCTTGGGTGCGCCAACCCCAACCGCCAAAACGGTTGCCTGTGAGCGATTGACCATCTCGATCAGTTCTAAACATTCCTGTTCGCTTTTTTCAAACCCAAAAGAAGGAGAATGGGCACCGATGACCATATCCCGACCCATTTTTTGATTGATTTTGATTTTTGCGCGATCGGCGACCCCTGATTTGCCGCCTAACAAAAAGATGGTGATGGAATCATCATATCGATGAAACTTGCAAAACGCTGGAAACAAATCTGAGCCAGAAATTTTTTCTTTTAGGGGCGTGCCTAACAGTGAAGCAGAATACATCAATATTTGACTGTCGCAGACTCGGTAATCTGCGTCTACATAGGTTTTAAAGAATTCTTCATCTTGCTGCAACTTCATTAAGTGGTCAACATTGGGCGTGAAAACAACACCATGCTGTAGCTGTTCTAAAAGTTCCTTGAGGGAAAGGTTGTCAAAAGAGACATTCAGAATATGAACTTGACCGTTTTGGATAACAGACATAGCAGTTTGTGTGATTTACGTCGATCGCAGGTTGACTCAAGTTTTGGTAGTAGGCATGACAAATGACTTATTAAAGAGTGATTCATCAAGCTGGAGTGCCAGACCCTGCTGCATTGTATTCAATCAACCGGGACGGCTTTTTGAACACCTTGCCCCAATAGAATCGGAGCAAGCCCTGAGCCTGTGGAAACTTTGCCATTGTGCAAGACAGAGCAAACAAACGCGCATGGGGTTTAGAGTACCCTGACCGCCGAGCATACTGATAGACTCGATAAGCCATTAATCCATAGCTGCCTAACAATATCAAACTCAATCCTTTTGTGAGCCAAGCGGATGACAGAATCACAAGTGGAATGTAAATTCCCCACAGTTTAATGCTGCGGGTTTCTTTAACCCAGTGTTTTTCGGGAGGTGCCCCATGCAGCCATGCTCCTTCTGCAAATGCATGTCCCGATCGCACAGACCGCTTCCACCACTGCTTAAGCCGGGTCATTTGGGCATCATGCAGGGTCATCTCGTGATCAACCCGTAAGATTTTGCCGCCGTTTTGCCGCAGGCGAACACACAATTCAGGTTCTTCGCCTGCAATTAGATTCGGGTTATATCCACCCACTGCTTGTAGCGCCGAAACCCGCATGAGGGCATCTCCACCGCAGGCTTTGGCTTCTCCAATAGGCGTATCCCATTCAATATCACACAGGCGGTTATAGATAGAGGCATTGGGAAACCGCTCGCGTCGCCGCCCGCACACAACGACAACTTCTGGATGAGCCTCTAAGACTTGTTGAGCATGGCTTAGCCACGTTGGAACAATTTCACAATCGCCATCCACAAACTGAACATATTGCAGGTCAGGTTCAAGTTCCATCAACCGGGCAAATCCAGCATTACGGGCACGAGCAGCAGTAAATGGAATAGATAAATTCAGTTCGACGACCTCAACTCCTAGCGATCGCGCCATTTCAACGCTGCCATCAGTGGAACCTGAATCGACATACACCATCCGAGCAACGCTACCGAACACTGACTCTAAACACTGACGCAGGCGATCGCCCTCATTACGTCCAATGGCAACTAATCCAATCTGGCTCAAACCCGAACTCCCTTGAGGAAACGTTAACTTTTAGTATTCCCTCGTTTTGGTTAGAACACAAAACTCTTTAAATTTGTTTCAAGTTTTTAACAACTTAATGAAGTTCGTATTAAGTAACCTAGCTAAAGTCTGATCTACGAATTGTTCTGTGGGTTTGTAAATTGTTTTAAAGTCTGCACCTTATCACTTTAGAGACTCATTTCTAACATTCGTTGAATCGGTTGAAGAGCAGCCGTCTGAATATCTGGAGAAAGCGTAATTTCAGGAGTGCGATTTTTCATGCATAAATACAGCTTTTCTAAAGTATTTAAGCGCATATGGGGACATTCATTGCAGGCGCAGTTGTTGATCGGTGGGGCGGGAATAAATTTTTTGGCAGGTTCAGCTTTTTGCATTTGGTGAATGATACCCGGTTCAGTTGCCACAATGAATTCGGTGCTGGAACTTTGCTGGACATAGTTAAGCAAAGCGGTCGTTGAGCCGATGTAGCTAGCGTGACGCAAAACAGCAGGTTCACATTCGGGGTGGGCGATCGCTTCAGCAGTGGGATATTGCACCTTTAACTGCACCATTTTTTTCTCCGAAAAGGTTTCATGCACCATGCAACTTCCCTGCCACAGCACCATCTCCCGTCCCGTTTGCTCCATGACATATCGACCCAAGTTGCGATCGGGCGCAAAAATAATCGGCTGATCTTTAGGCAATTGGCGAACAATCGATACCGCATTGGAACTCGTGCAGATAATGTCGCTGAGGGCTTTAATTTCTGCGGTGCAATTTATATAAGAAATTACCAAATGTCCAGGATGAGCAGCTTTAAATTGGGCAAATTCTGCGGGTGGGCAGCTATCAGCAAGAGAACAGCCCGCATCCAAATCAGGCAGCAATACCAGCTTATGTGGATTCAAAATTTTTGCAGTTTCTGCCATAAAATGAACCCCAGCAAACACGATCACTGCTGCATTCGTGTCGGCGGCTTGCCGTGAAAGCCCCAGAGAATCACCAATATAGTCAGCAATATCTTGTATATCCGGATCTTGATAGTAGTGCGCCAAAATGACAGCGTTGAGTTCTTGCTTCAGGTTGGCAATTGCAGCAAACAGGTCGCGGGGTAAAGAATCCGTTGTCTGACTAGGAAAATTGGGTCGAGTTGTTGTAAACACAGCAGTAGTATTTATCCGCAAGATCCTATTAATTATAGTATTTGTTACCAAAATAAGAGACGAATTAGGTAAGGCTTATGCAGGTTGACTGGATTGTCTAAAAGGAATTTGCCAAGTTTGCTAATCAATCCTGCGATCGCTTACAAAAAAGTGAGATAGCCTCTTCGATTATTTACACTAATTTAGATAGAAGATGCAACAGATCTTAGGTTGAGACCGTGACTGAGTAAAGCTTCTACAACTCAAAACTCAAAACTCAAAACTCAAAACTCAAAACTCAAAACTCAAA
>NZ_JBFPDP010000059.1:0-26492 GCF_040830845.1 Sivoneniella epilithica UHCC 1019 | reverse complement strand
TATTCCTGATTGCATTCGCGATCTTGCCAACCAAATCCATCAAGTTTTTCGCTGGCTAACATGAAACCACCCTGCCTATACAACCTCTCCACCCATACAACTTCTCTAAAAATTTTGTATAAAATGCTAATTGCTTGCGGTGAAAACCACGATTTTTCTAAGCAAAACGTCAGTTTTTGTAAAGTTGTGTAACGTGTGTATGCCGAGATCAACTCATAGGGCATCATAGCAATGCCATTTGATGGGGTGATAGCCGCGATGCCTGACAGTATTGGAAATACCCTAAGTACCGCTCTTCCGATTTCCTTAGGTACAAACATAAAGACATTTACCGACTCAGTAGAGTTCGGCGATGAAGACTATTACAAATTTACGCTAAATAAAAGTAGCAGTTTTAACCTAGCGTTGACAGGTTTAAGTGCAAATGCAGACGTTGCCATTGTCGATGCCACTGGCGCAGTGGTCTCCGTTGGTGGTGTTCCACTTCAGTCCCTTAATCAAGGATCGTTGATTGAAACAATCAACACTGTTCTTACGCCAGGTGACTATTTCATTCGAGTATTTCCTGGTACGCCAACCGATCCTGCCGATCCTACCAACACTACGCCTAGCACAAACTATACGCTTAATGTTCAAAGTGATACAGGTGTCCGCACTGATCTAGCTTGGCGTGATTATGGCTTTGGAGAGACTCGTATCTGGACAATGAATGGGACATCTCTAGTCGCCAATACTCGCATTGAACCTACTTTAAACCCTTCTTGGGTTCTCTCGGGAGCAGGTGATTTTAACAATGATGGAATTGGTGATCTCATTTGGCGATACTTTGGCACCGTTGATGCTCCTATAGGAAGTCAGACAGTTTGGCTGTTAAACGCCAATGCTCAGTTAACTAGCTTTGGTTTTTTGCCTCGTGAATCAAATCCTAGTGTCGTTATCTCTGGAGTTAGCAATCTGAATGGCGACACTATTCCAGACATTATTTTTCAAGATATTTCGACAGGCACAGTTCGCGCTTGGTTATTGAATTCAACCTCTTCTATAGCCAGCACTGTAACGATAGGAACTCTACCTGGTTCTGGTTGGCGCATTAAGGGAATTGGTGATTTTAATAACGATAACTCTCCCGATTTGCTATGGCATAACTTCTCGACGCGTACCAATTTAGTTTGGTTCTTGAATGGAACAACTTTGGCTTCGTCTGCCAACCTGATTGCTCCACCTGCTCTAACGCCCCAAGTTGTTGGAGATTTTAATGCAGATGGACAGGTTGATATACTCTTCCGCAACTTTTCTACCGGAGCTAACGAAGTTTGGTTGATGAATGGGCTCAGTCGCACTGCGATCGCTCCAATCACCACAGTTAATGGTACTAATTGGCAAGCTGATGCACCCTTAATGCGATCGCTGCCAGTTACCCAACAAGACGCAGCCGGAAACACATTAGCAGCATCCCTCAATATAGGCATTCTAAATGGCAATGGAGCATATCGTGATTCCATTACAGCCAGCGATCCAAACGATTATTACAGATTCACGCTCAACGGGCAATCACTGGTTAGCTTGAACCTGAATGGCGTAGCTGGTGCCCCCTTAACAGGTAATTTAGACATACAGATTTTGAATAGCAGTGGAGTAGTGACTGCCTCTGCAACTAACGCAGCGCTCACACCTGAAATCTTGACAAATATAAGTCTCGCTAGCGGAACTTACTATATACGAGTCTTTGCTGGTGGAGTGGGAGCCGCTAGCCCTTATGAATTAGGTATACAAGTCAATAATCCGCCTGTGCTAGTCACTAGTGGTCCACTCACGGTGAACGAGTCATCATCACAAACCATTAGCAGCAACTTGCTGCTGGTTACAGATGCCAATAATTCACCTGCACAATTAACTTATCAGCTAGCAGGCGCACCTAATATTGCCAATGGCAGTCTGCTGCGTAATGGAGCGGCGATTAGCACGGGTGATATTTTTACCCAGCAAGATATTAATCAGGGAAGGCTGGTCTATCAGCAAAACGGTAGTGAACAAGCTAATCTAACTGATCGGTTTATTTTTGCGGTATCTGATGGTCAGGGTGGCTCAATTCCTAATACAACCTTTACGATTAATACCGTTCCAGTCAATGACTTGCCTGTTTTGGTTTCTCTTGCTCCCATCACGGTTACAGAAGGGCTGGCGACCACCATTGGCAGCAGCAGTTTGTTGGTTACCGATATAGAGCAGGCTGCACCGCAAATTGTTTACAGCTTGAACAGTTCGCCTACTAAGGGCACATTGCTACTGAATGTTTTAGGTGGAGCGCAGCCGCTCACCTTGGGTAGCACTTTTACCCAGGCAGATATTGACGGCAATAAGCTGAGTTATCAACAGAATGGCAGTGAAACTTACGATCTGAACGGAGCAGATATACCGGGTAGTGACAGGTTTACCTTTACCGCAACCGATGGTGCCGGTGGGTTCTTGGTGCCAGCCCAACGCACGTTTAGCATCTCCGTGTTGCAGGTAAATGATGCGCCAGTACTCGTGACCAATACGGGGACTACGGTCAGTACTGGTGCAAGCAGAACTATTGCGGCAACGCTCTTAAGGGCAACCGATGCTGAGTTGGTATCTGCGGCTGCTCAAGATCAGATTACATTTTTGGTAACTGATGCGCCGACTCAAGGAACGCTCTTTCTCAACTCTACTCTGGCGAATACCTTCACCCAGGCAGACTTGAATTCGGGTCGTGTTTCTTATGTGCACAATGGCACTTCTAGCAATAGCGATCGCTTCACTTTCACCGTTTCGGATGGGGTAAACACAACCGACCCAGCGACCTTTGAAATCTTTGTCTTAGGAGTAAAAGGCTCTCCTGTCTTATTAACGACTAACCCAAGCTTGACCGTCAACGAAAATGAGCGGGTAACCTTATCGAATGCTCAGCTTGATATCAGCGATTCTGATAGTGCCCCGCCATTCCTTCGCTATACAGTTGGCTCTCTTGCTCCAGCAAACGGTCAGCTAGCCGTAGCGGGTTCCCCTATCTCCGTTGGCGGCATCTTCACGCAAGATGACATTAACAATGGTCGGGTTACCTACCAACAAAATGGTAGCGAAACGACTAGGGATGCCTTCACGTTTACCTTCACCGATGAATCAGGCAACACAACCCTGTTGGCACCCCAAACCTTTAGCATTAGTGTTCTTCCCGTTAACGATCTGCCTATCCTACTCACAACAAACCCGCAGATCACCGTAACAGAAGGGGGAAGTGTTAGCTTCTCTAGCTCACTGCTTAATGCGACCGACCCAGATGGTCTCGCCTCTCAGATTACCTATGCGGTGGCGGCGGCTCCATCAGGTGGCGCTATCTCGCTGAATGGCACGGCAGTAACCAGCTTTACCCAAGCGGATATCAATAGCGGCTTGGTCAGATATCAACAGAATGGCTCAGAAGCCTCTTCTGACAGTTTCTCATTCTCCCTCACGGATCAGTCGGGTATTCCAGGAGATCCGGCTACATTCAACATTAATGTGGTTCAAGTCAATGATGCACCTGGACTAGCCAATAACCTCGGTCTTACTGTAGGGGAAGGCGCAACCGCTCCACTCAACAGCAGTAACTTACTTATTACCGACAATGATGGACCTGGACCGCTGACTTACACGCTAGGAAATGAGCCACAGCGGGGTATTTTACGCAGTGGCAACACTACTCTGTCGGCTGGAGGAACCTTTACCCAACTTGATTTGGATAACGGTCAGGTCTTTTACATCAACAATGGTGGTGAGTTTACCAGCGATCGCTTTACGTTCACCGCTTCCGATGGAGCAACCTCCGGCTTAGGCGCACCTGGTTTAGTAGGTTTAACCACGTTTAGCATCAATATCACCCCCAGCAATGATGCGCCAACTATTGCCACCAACCTTGGCATCACGCTTTTAGAGGAAGGATTGGTTACCCTTACCAAGTCAATTCTCAATGCAACTGATCCAGATAATGTATCTTCGCAGCTAACCTTTAATGTTTCTTCTGCTCCTGCCAATGGAACCCTTCTGAAAGGGGGTGTCGCTGTTAATTCCTTTACTCAGGCAGATATTGACGGCAATCTCATTTCCTACAAGCACAACGGCAGTGAAACCACGACGGACAATTTTGTCTTTGATGTAACGGATACAAACGGAGACGCAGCAGGCATTCAAACCTTCGATATCTCTGTCACGCCAGTCAACGATGCACCGAAGATCGTCTCGAATACTGGATTGCCGGTAGAGGAAGGGAACACGCTCATCATTACTGATGCGGCACTTTTAATCACCGATCCAGATGGACCAGCCATTAGCCCAATCTATACCCTTAGTACTGCGCCAACCCGTGGCTCTCTGCTCAGAGATGGCACAACGCTTTCATCTGGACAAACCTTTACTCAGGCAGATATTAGCGCCACCCTGTTGACCTATGTGAATAACGGTAGTGAGTTTACCAGCGATCGCTTTACGTTCACTGCATCCGACGGATCAACAGGCATCTTGCCACTGTCCACATTTAGCCTCACGGTCAACCCCGTTAACGATGCGCCCACAATTACCGTACCGACTGCCGCCCTCTTAAATGTGAATGAAGACACTCAATTCACATTCTCCGGCATCAATCGCATCAACGCTACTGACCCAGATTCCACGCCGCTAACAGTAACACTCACCAGTGAACTTGGCGGCACATTAGGATTAGGTTCTACCAGCGGGTTGGTCGGTTTAGTAGGGAACAATACAGGCTCTATCTCCTTCAGCGGCACCCCTAGTGCTATCTCTGGTGCCCTAAATAACCTGAAATACAGAGGAACACAGGACTTTAACGGGACAGAGCAAATCACAATTCAGGTGACAGATGGCACAACGCCTACAACTCAGGTCATCACCATGAACGTGGTAGCAGTCAACGATACGCCCACGCTAACGGTGCCAACCGCAACTATTATAGTGGGCGAGGATCTCCCAACTACTGCACTGAACCTCACCTTGAATGATGTGGATTCTGGGGATAGTCCACTTCTGATAACCCTCACGGCTCCCAACGGTACTTTGACGGTCAACGATAACGGGCTACTCAGCTTTATCAATGACACCACCAATGGCAGTAGTTCCCTGGTCTTTACAGGCTTAGTTGCCGATGCTCAAGCAGCACTGGCTGGTTTGGTCTATCAAGGTAATCCCAACTACTTCGGGGCTGATCGGATCACGGTGACAGTAGACGATCAGGGCGCAACGGGTTTATCGATTGGAGCTTCATCTGTCACCAGATCAATCAGCCTGAACGTTACTTCTATCAACGACAAACCAACCTTTACACCCAGCGCTACCAGTTTCACGATTAATGAATCTGGCTCATCGACCTCCGCAGCGCCCCAAGTGATTGTTCCGGGTTGGGCAACGGGTATTTCATCCGGTGCGCCGAATGAAGCACAGGCATTGACCTTCGTTGTCACAGGCAATGATAATCCAGCCTTGTTCCAGACAGCCCCAGCTATTAACTCATCGACAGGCACTCTCACTTATACGCCGCGTGCAGATGCGAATGGGGTGGCAAACGTGACTGTGATTCTCAGAGATAATGGTGGCACTCTTAATGGCGGTATCAACACCTCTGATCCGGTTGTCCTGACCATCACCATTGATCAAGTCAACGATGCGCCCTCTTTCACGAAGGGAGCCAATCAGACTATTAATGAGGATGCTGCTGCTGTCACAGTTAATGGGTGGGCAAGTGCCATTCGTACTGGTCCCACCACAACCTTGGCAAATGAAGCGACTCAATCGGCGAACTTCTTGGTGAGTACCAATAACGATTCGTTGTTCAGCGTTGCTCCTGCCATTAGTCCAACGGGCACTCTTACCTATACGGCGGCACCGGATGCGTTTGGAACGGCGGTTGTTTCAGTGAGTTTGCAAGATGATGGCGGTACTGAGAATGGTGGCGTGGATGCTTCTCCAGTACAACTGTTTACGATTGTGGTGCGATCGGTAAACGATGCACCCACCTTCACGCCCCCGGCATCTCCTCTAGTCGAAGTGCTTGAGGATGATGTGGCTCAGAGCATTCCATTTGTGACTGATTTATCTGTTGGAGCGCCGAACGAGGCTCAAACTCTCAGCTTTGGCATTGTGAGCAGCAATCCAAGTCTGTTCCTATCCAATGCCAGACCTACGATTGATGCAACAACTGGATTACTTAGCTTCCAAACCGCTCCCAATGCCTTTGGTTCTGCGGTAATCACAGCAACTCTACGAGATAACGGCGGCACTGCCAATGGCGGTGTGGATGCGGCAGCCCCCTACGTCTTCACAATTAATGTGCTGCCAGTCAATGATGCACCTTCCTTTACTAGAGGCGCTACTCAGACGGTAGCTGAAGACAGCGGACCGAGAACAGTTCCTGGCTTTGCATCTAACATCACCGCCGGACCGGGCGAAAGCGGTTCACAAGTCGTGAGCTTCTTGGTGGACAATGACAATCCATCGCTGTTCCTAGTACCACCCACCATCAGCCCAACGGGGACGCTGACTTATACCTCGGCACCCAATGCCAATGGGACGGCAGTGGTGACGGTTCAGTTGACAGATAATGGTGGGGTTACGCCTGGAAATGGACAGGATACCTCGGCTCCACAACTGTTTACTATTGTTGTTACTCCGGTGAATGACAGACCCACGTTGACCCTGCCTGGAACGCAAACCATTCAGGAAGATCCGCTAACGCCGCTGGTCTTTAGTGGCGCAGATGCGATTCAGTTTACTGATATTGATTCGGGCAGTAATCCTGTTCGAGTCGTGCTATCGGTACAGCAAGGGACGATTACGCTTCCACAAGCGGATGGACTGAACGTGGTGGGTGGCTCGAATGGCGGTAGTTTTGTCACCTTTACAGGCGCGATCGATGATTTTGTTAGCGCCTTTGCCAACGTCAGCTATCAGCCCAATGCCAACTTCTCTGGCACCGACAGGCTAATTATTAATATTAGCGATCAAGGGGCAACGGGTTCTGGTCCAGTCGTTCCAGCACTAGGCACTGTCACCATTAATGTGACTTCGGTGAATGACGACCCAGTCTTGCTATCCGTTAACACCTTAACTGTTGGCGAAAGCAGCGGAACTTCAACTAATGTAATCATCAGTAACAGTTTGCTTCGGTCAACCGATGTAGACAACACGGCGAATCAGATTAGTTACGTTGTTGCGGGTACGCCAACTGCTGGGCAGCTAAGGATTGTAAATGGCTCTGGATTTATAACCCTAACGACTGGTAGCCGATTTACTCAGGCAGATATCGATAACAATCGTTTGAGATATGCCCAAGATGGCAGTGAGGCAACCTCAGATAGCTTTACCTTCCAAATTTCAGATGGTGGTACGCTCTTGCCAGCAGCACCGGAGACCTTCAATATTGCGATTCTGCCATTCAACGATCCACCAAGAGCATTAGTCAACACAGGGCTAGCTCTCTCTGAAGGGTCGGGCAGCACAATTTTAGATACTCTGCTGCTGTTCACAGATGTGGATAATGCTAATCCTGCTGAGCTTGTTTATACCTTAGAGAGCGACCTGAATGCAGGAGAACTACAGTTTGGCGGTACGCCGTTAAGCCAAGGTCAAACCTTTACGCAGGAAGACATCAACAATGGTCTGCTGATTTATCAGAATAATGGTACTGAGTCGCCTACTGATGAATTCAACTTCTCGGTGACGGATGGCAACAGTACAGTATTGGGATCATTCAACATTGCTATCACGGCAGTCAATGATGCACCGACAGTAGTTTCAGCCGGTTCATTGTCTCTCAATGAGGGTAGCTCTCGCAGTCTCCGAAACGTATTGTTCACCACCGATCCGGATAATCTGCCATCTGATGTGCGCTATACGCTGCAAGGTCAACCGATCTTTGGAGCATTACGCCGAGGAAGCCTAAGTCTTGGAACTGGTGCTATCTTTACACAGCAAGATATTGATAACGGCTTAATTAGTTACCAGCACAATGGTAGCGAACAGTCAGCAGATGCCTTTACTTTCTTGGTGGGAGATGGCGTAGCTGCGCCTATTCCTGGCATTATCAATATCTCAGTTGCGCCTGTAAATGATGCGCCAGTTCTAGTAACTAATCTTCCATTGACGCTAACGGCGGGAACTCCGGCAACTCGTCAGATTAGCACTAGCATCTTACGAGCAACGGATGACGATAATCTACCGGCTGAAGTGTTCTTTAGATTAGGGTCGCTCCCCAGTGCCGGTGAGATACGCCGCAATGGTACAGTCTTGACGACAGGACAATCCTTCAGCCAGAAGGATATTACGGATGGCATTGTCACCTACCGATATTCGGGGGTTGGTTCTAGTGATGGCTTCCAGTTCACAATTGTAGATTCTCTCGGTAAGGTAGGAGGCAGCGGTTTCTTCCAAATCGCCTTCACTTCTTCTTAAAGTTCTCTCTAAAAGCGGCAGGGGTCTACATATGTAGACCCCTGCCGCTTTTTAAAGGTTGAACACAGAAAGATTTATGATTTTCCTAGTTCTTGCGATCGCGTATATGCAGCGCGAACAGCCTCAATTAAAGCCGAACGAACTCCAGCGCGTTCTAACTGAGCAATACCCGCGATTGTGGTGCCACCGGGACTAGTTACCTGATCTTTCAGTTGAGCCGGGTGTATGCCAGTGTCTTGTAGCAATTGGGCAGAGCCTTTGACGGTTTGAATGGCGAGTTTTGTGGCGATCGCCCTGGGCAACCCTACCGCCACGCCTCCATCTGCCAACGCTTCTATTATCAGGGCAACGTAGCCAGGACCAGAGCCAGATAAACCTGTGATGGCATCCATGTAGGATTCTGCCACTTCTACCACCTCGCCAACAGCGCCAAAAATGCGAGTTGCTTGCTCTAAGTGATGGGGTTGAGCAAGTAGACCGGGCGCGATCGCAGTAATTCCTGCACCCACAGTAGCAGGAGTATTGGGCATGGCTCTAATCACCGCTTTACCCGGAAAAGCCCGTTCTAGTTTTTCTAAGGGTGTTCCTGCGAGGATAGATAAGATCAGCGACAGTGATGGGGTTTCATCTCCTGTAAGCTCTGCCACAACTCGATCAAATACCTGCGGCTTAACTGCCAACAGCAGCACCTCCGCTTGGGCAACTTCTAAATTTTGAGAGGTTGTTTGAACTCCATAGCGATCGCTCAAAAACTTGCGGCGCTCTGCCTGGGGATCGCTCACTAAAATCCGCTCAGCCGCATAGATGCCTTGAATAACGAGGCGGGAGATGAGCGCTTCTCCCATCATCCCGCCACCAATCATGCCAAGTTGAATCGACATTTCATCTCCTAAGCTGTGTGATCGCTCTCTTCAAACCAAGAAGTGCGAAAACAAATCATCAATCGTTCACTGAATAATCAGCAGGCAATAACGACTAATGACTGTATAACAGCTTAATGTTACTGCGCCATGCGGACTGGCTCATTGCCCCAAGTTGCAGCGGGGTTAGCGGCACGAGGAATGCGCACTTGAGGCTGCGGCACTTCGTGAACCACATTGTTTTGAGTGCTGACTTGAACACAGCTAGGCGTAAACAAGAAGATGCTTTCGCCAATCCGTTCTTGATGACCATCGATCGCGTAGGTTCCACCTGCCACAAAGTCAACTGCACGCTGAGCTTGGTCAGGGTCCATAATCGTCAGGTTCAGCACAACAGATTTGCGCTCTCGCAACGCTTGAATCACTTGGGGCATTTCTTCAAAAGAGCGGGGTTCCATCACCACCACTTCAGAAATCCCGTTGACGGCTCCCGGCATACCAATTACGTTGCTCATTGAGGCTGCATTCATGGTTGGTGTTCCCACATTGGTTGGTTCAGTCATCATAGGGCGATCGCGGTAACGACTGCGACGAGCGCGAGGCTCTTCAGAGGAGGGTTGTTGAGCTTGGTCTTGTTGATAAAGACCTTGATAATCTTCCCCGTCCATTTCGTCATACTCATATTCATATTCCACTGGTTCATTAAAACCAACGAAATCCCGTAGCTTACCAAAAATATTGTTGCTCACTGTTTACGCTCCATCACGATCAGTTGTCCATTCACACACACGTTTTCCAATACTCACCGATGCACTCTAACAATTAGCAGTTTCAATCTGTCAGAACACTATAAAAACTGCTTCTCAGCTTACGTGCTGATTAAAAACTTTTAGATGATGGCATTGGTTGAAGCGGTAGGTCAATCAATTCACTGCTCCTACCCGTTTTCGCTGAATTGAGAGATTAGTATACTCCTACTTGCTGAAAGTGGATCTTTTATTAAGGTTTTTTATATTTCTGTGGGAGATGAGGAAAGAAAGTCTCAAGAAGTCTAATTTTGCTCCATTTGACGGCTCTATTACTCAGCAGAATGTAAAACCTAAGCAAGGGTTGTGTTAAAACTTGATAATTTAGTAGTCTTTCTAAAGATCCTTCATGGGAGAAAGAACTTGTTAGCAGAGTAAATTAAACCTTTTTGCTGATTCATTTGTATTTCTTTGGATAAATTGTGAAACTCTAGAAGCAAGGCTGTGAAAAGCAGGGCTGTAAATTCAAAGCAATTTTGTTCTTTAAAGAATTTGGTACTCTCACTAGCAGTTCGTGTTGAATATCATTAAATCTTTAAGTCTTTCTGTCAATTTCTATACATTTAACCAAAGCTTAAGGTTGGCGATTCCCGTAGGGATTCCTGTGGAAAGCTTCGCTAACGTTTCACGAATCGCCAAATAAAACTCGTCCTAAACGGATTAGGGTTGCGCCTGCTTGAATTGCTAGAGGAAAATCTCCCGACATGCCCATGGAAAGCTCTTGCATCTGAATTTGCTGGTAATTTTGCGATCGAATTGTGGCTGCCAACTGGCGATTTTGTTCAAACAGTTCAAGCACTTCTGTATGACTCAAGCCCATCGGCGGAATGGTCATTAATCCTTTGATTTGGAGATGCTGACAGTGATCAAGTTCGGCGAGATCAGTCAATAATTCTGCGGGTGTCCAGCCATATTTGTTGGGATCTGGCAGTAGTTTTACTTGCAAACAAATCTGAGGCTTTTGAGTGAGTTGGGCTGCTAAGCGATCAAGCCGCAGAGTAAGTTTTAAGCTATCAACAGAATGAATCCATTGAAAACATTGCAATGCTCTCTGGGCTTTATTCATTTGCAAATGTCCAATCAAATGCCAAACTATATCAGGCAAATCGGCTAATTCTCTTTGCTTACTTTCGGCTTCTTGAACCTTGCTTTCCCCAAAATCTCGAACTCCTGCTGCATAAGCTTCTCGCATTGCTTCTATAGGCACCTGTTTGGTAACTGCGATTAAGCGAACTGAGAGCGGCAAGGGTGCTTGAATTTGGGCAATGCGTTCAGAAATCGTGCCGACTAAGTGAACCGTCATTGAAAAGTTTGTTTGTAGAGTTTGAGAAGTTCAGTGTGTTCTGGTGAAGATCCTAAACGTCGCAACTGCCGGATGCGATTTTCAATCGCTAATCGGGCATCAGCACGACCCACAGGCTCAAACTCTAAACCACTTTCGCCTGTGGACACGAGGAAAAACAACCTTTGGGCATAGAGAGTTGTGAATAACTCTCGGTTCGTATCAACCAGGCACATTCTAAAAAGCAAGCCAAAGTTTGGATGATTTAAGTAATTTTCGTCGCTCATTGAGACTTGCTTTGGATAAACGCTCTCGATAGTACAGGGTTTTGGTTCTACGCCCGTCGATTACCCTATTTTCTTATTAGGTAATCGATTAACGATGGTATTGAAACATAAAGCAACCCGTTAAAGACTGCCACTCCAAAAGATGCGAACTCCCCAGAATAGAATGATAGCCGCGATCGCGAACCAATCTAGAATTCTAAGGCGAAATTGATGCCAGGGCACATGATGCTGATTGGGAGTAGTAAACCCGCGAACCGTCATGGCACTGGCGATTTGCTCTGCTCTAAGCAACAGATTTTCTAGCAATCGCTCTGCAACGAGCAGCCAAATCTGTAGAGTACGGCGCAACCCTAGCTTTTTCCAGTTAATGGCGCGGGTGGTGACCGATCGCACCAAGTTTTGAAATTCTTCTAGCACAAGTGGAATAAACCGCAGAGAAAGAGTCAGCGTTAGGGCAATTTCTGTGACTGGCACTTTGAAGCGACGTAGGGGACTCATCCAATTTTCGATCGCAGCGGTTACGGCTTCGGGTGCCGTCGTTAGCAAAAACAGATTTGTACTGTAAAGCAGCGTAAATAGCAAGGTGCTGACTCGAATGGCAAGATCCAGTGATCGGCGGGTGGCGGTCAACGAACCCACCTTTAGCAGCACATAGCGATAATCAGTTGGCTGCGGCAAAGCGATCGCGGGAGACTCTGTAGAATTTTCCGGTGATTTCGTCCAGGTTAGCGGATTCCAAGACTGCGATTCTGGTGGGGGTGGCAGCATAGTTTGTTGAGAAAACGTGAGTTCGTTTTCAGGCAATCGGGGCTGGTGACTGGCATTTAACCCATCAGGAAGCAGCGTAGTCAGCACAAAGATGAGACCACAGAGAAAAGTTAGCCAACCCAACTGTTGCCGCCAAACTCGCAGCGGAATTTTGGCGGAAAGGGTGAGGAGCAGCAACAACCCCACCAACAGCAGCCGCCAAAATGGAGTCGCTAGGACAGGAGCCAACAGGAAGGTGAGCAGCCATGCTAGTTTAATCCGAGGATCGAGGCGATGTAGCCAAGTGGTGGGTTGTTCTAAAAAAAGCCCCAATGGGAGCGATCGCAGCAAATCCATGGGCTACTTTGTCTTCACGCGGGTGGCTCGGTTTACGGTTCGTTCAGTCCGTTCTAAATCACGCAGCTTTTTGCCGCGCCAAAACAGCCGTAGCGGGGTTCCTGTAAACCCTAGGGATTGACGAAACTGGCGCTCAATATAGCGACGATAGCCATCGCTAAATAGGTCAGGATCGTTGACAAATAAAGCGATCGAGGGGGGTTGAGTGCTAACTTGAGTGCCGTAGTAAATCTTACCTTGACGACCCCCGCGAGTGGTGGGCGGGGTATGCCAACTGATGGCATCTTCCAATACTTCGTTAATCACAGAGGTTGTGACGCGACGACGATGCTGCTCAGCCCCAACATTCACAAGATCCAAAATCTTTTCGACTCGTTGCCCAGTTTTAGCACTGATGAAAATCATCTCTGCCCAATCGACAAAGTGCAGCCGACTCCGAATATCGCGTTCATATTCATAAATCGTTTCGTTGTCTTTTTCGATCGCGTCCCATTTGTTGATGATCAATACACAGGCGCGTCCTTCTTCTTCAATCCGCCCCGCCAGTTTTTGATCTTGCTCAGTCACGCCATCGATCGCATCTAGGACAAACAAGACCACATCTGCGCGGGCGATCGCTTTAAAGGCGCGGTTGATGCCAAAAAATTCGGGACCATATTCCACACTTTTCTTCTTCCGAATCCCAGCAGTATCAATCAAACGATAGGTTTTCCCATCCCGCTCAACTAGGGTATCGATCGCGTCGCGAGTAGTGCCCGAAATGGGGCTAACAATGGCGCGATTGGAGCCAACAAATGCATTGAGTAGACTCGATTTGCCAACGTTCGGTCGTCCCGCGATCGCCACCTTAATTTCGTCACTTTCAACCAGATCCTCTTGAGGCGGCAAAAGCTTCAGCAATTCATCCAGCAGATCCCCGGTGCCACTGCCATGAATGCCAGACACAGGATAGGGTTCACCTAAGCCCAATTCCCAAAACTCCATCGCCTGCATAATGCCATGCTCAACCGACTCGCACTTGTTCACTGCCACCAACACTGGAACGGGCTGTTGTCGTAGCCATTCAGCAATTTCCAGATCGCCCCCGGTTGGTCCAGTCATGCCATCCACGATGAAGATCGCCGCACTCGCTTCGGCTAATGCAGTTAGCGCTTGTTCGCGGATCAGGGGTAAAAATTCTGTGTCGTCGTCGAATACTAAGCCGCCCGTATCAACGACCATAAATTCACGATCGCGCCAGTAGGCAGGCTTGTAGGTGCGATCGCGAGTCACGCCGGGTTCGTCATACACGATCGCTTCTTGCACCCCCGCCAACCGATTGACAACAGTAGACTTGCCCACATTTGGGCGACCAATAATGGCAACAATGGGTAATGGCATAGGTGAAGACGCTGAAAGGAAAGCGAGTTCAAACTATTAATTTGTTTAATGCAAATTCGTTTGAATCTCAGTTCTTCATTCTAACGATCTTTACAAGATGCTGTCGTATTGATTTTTTCGCGTTGCTGAATCGAGATATGAAATTCGTAGGGGCAATCCCTTGTGGTTGCCCTTCATCTCCATCAGGGTTAGGCACAAGACCTACCCCTACAGTCAAAAATCATGCTTCTATTCAGCAACGCCGATTTTTTCTAGTTCCTTTTTTCCTTAAGTAACGCCACAATTTCCCAGCCACTTTCCTGAGAAGATCAAAAAACTTTGAAAGAGGGTGATATGTACCCGGTGCCAGCCAGAGCTTTTTTGATTGAGAGGCTCTGGCATTGATTTTTGAACCATGCTATTCGACTGCCCTACGCCCGCCATTGTGATGAACGCTGCTGCTTATTCTATTTCTGGAGTGAACCAGAAGCTGTATTCGCGGCTCAAAACGTCGCTGCAACTTAATTTGCGTCGTCAAATCTTTTTAGCAGTTTGTGATGATCTAGAGCTACGCAGTTATCTGGTTGCCCAGTTGCAGACGGCTCTTCGCTCTCCGCGCTTTGTGAGTTTGAATTTAAATCTGAGCGATCCGAACCCAATGGCTCAAGTCGCTCAGTGGTTGTCGCAGCATGGTAATTCGCCCGATACAAGTCATTCTCCAGGCTTTCAGATTCTTGGCATAGAGCATCTCACTCGTCAGCCTGCTCCAGTTCAAAAACGATTTTTGACTCATCTCCAAGCGATTGAATATTATTTGCCAGGAATCGATGGCACGATCGTGTTGTGGTTGCCCCGTCCTTGGCTGCGATCGCTGCAACAATCGGCTCCAGCCTTTTGGGATTGGCACACCGCCTTATTTGAGTTTGAGGGTGACCCCGCGCCGCTGCGAAACATTAGTCAAGCTCGGTTAAGCAGCGATCGCACTCTAGATTCGGCGATCGCCCCGCTCCCAATGCTGCCAGCAGATCACTATACCGATCATTCCAGCCTCTCCCAACCTCCGCCAGCACCCGTCCTGCCACTTTATTGCCCTGAGCCTTTCACGGAATCTTTGCTAGAGGCTGCTCCGATAGAAGAATCCATTTGGGATATGCTGACCTATGATTTGGCACAGTTAGACGCAGGCGACCCGCCGCGCAACGAAGCAACACCCAAAATACCTCTAACGTTACGCGAACAAAACTCAAAACTCAAAACTTCTTTCACTTCCACCTCTCGCCTGACTCAGCAAATTCTCGCCGCACTCACCCAAGAACCTGCCCTAGCCGAACATCAAACAGCGCTAAGAACCTTACAGCAAATCGATCAGTTATTAGAGCAACGAGCCGCCCCAAAAACGATAGCGGCAGCCTATCGCGAGTTGGGTCGGCTCTATCAAAATCAACTTGAGCAGGGTAATCCATCGCCCGAAACCTTAGAAGTCGCGATCGCGGTTCATGAGAAGGCGCTGGAATGGCTGCAAGATGACACCCTGCAATGGGTCGATGGAGCCAATGATTTAGGCAATCTGTATTGGATGCAGTCTCATAATGCAGGAGCAGATGCAGGAGCAACTAAGCTACAGCAACAACTTAGCAGCTTGCAAAAAGCGATTCACATTTATACTTTGGCACTGGATAAAACCACGCCGCAAGCCAATCCTCACACTTACACCATGATTCAAAACAACTTGGGATCGGCTTACGGAGATTTGGCTCACTATCAAGACCCTGCCAATAATTTACTGAAATCGGTTGAAGCCTACGAATCAGCTTTACACTCAACGTTGCGCTACTGTGATCCGCAAGAAAACACGGCGCGCAATGCCGCTACTCAGAACAACCTAGGCACTGCCTGTTGGAATTTGGCTCAGCATCAACAGCCGATCGCTCGACTTAATCAGGCGATCGCAGCCTATCACGCTGCCCTTCAGTATTACAGCCCAAATTCTGAACCGATGCACTATGCCATGATTCAAAACAATTTGGGCACTGCCTACTGGAATCTGGCTCAGCATCTTAAACCCAACCCTAATCTCAATCTGGCTCACTCCATCGTATCTCCGACTCGGCTATTGCAATTGGCGATCGCGGCTTATCACACTGCCCTCAATTACCGCACCTTGGATACTGTGCCTACGTCCTTCGCCGCCACCCAAAATAACTTGGGTACGGCTTATTGGAACCTGGCAAACCTGAAAACAACTGCCCAGAACGATCGCAAACAGCAGTTACAGCAGGCGATTAAAGCCTATGAAGCTGCGATCGCGGCGGTAGAAGCACTCTCTGCTCAAACTGAACACCGTCCAGCCCTAACTTTTGATGTGTTTGCCACTTACAACAACTTGGGTTTGTCCTATTACCAACTTGCCAGCGATCGACACCATAGCCTCACCCCACCTCAGCGCCAAACGTTGCTAGAAGCTTCTCTAACTCAACATTTGCAAGCGCTCCAGGGCTGGGAACCCCGCTCCGATTTTTATCAGACAACCTTGGACTACATCACCCAAACGACCCGCGCTTTTCATAGTGAGTTTGGCATTCAGGGTCAAACCCTAGCGCTTTCCAAAATCCCAGCGAATCTTCTGCCAGAAGTCATGAGAAAGTTGTAAAGCAGAGTGTAAAGTTTTGAGTGTGGGGTAAGAAAGCGAGTTTTCGGCTTGCTGTCTTTTTATTACAAACATCACGTTTTCTGTAGAAGCGGGCTGTTCGGCTTAGAGCAATGATAGATAGGCACCGGGAAATGATAGGCTCTAAGAAACACCACACATCGTCAAGATTCCGTGAGATGGAATGGGAGATATAAACTTTATGAAACGACTATTCTGCCTGTTGGCAACCTGCATGATTAGCTTTTTGAGTTGGTCGGGTTTAAGCCAAACTGCCCTAGCTACTCCTCAAACTGCTTCAGTAAGCCAACTCTCGATCGCTCAATTTAGCTGGCTTAACGCTACAGCCTCAGCCCCTAGGTTTTTTGCAAAAGCAGAAGCAGAAGCTGATCTGCGGGATGTGGTTAGCGACAAAATGAGCGAGTTAGGTGCAAAAATCGATTTGAACAATACCAACATGCGGTCATTTCGGTTATATCAAGGGATGTACCCGACTTTGGCAAGCTTAATTGTGAAAAATGCACCCTACGAAAACGTAGAGGATGTCTTAGAAATTGATGGGTTAAGCGATCGCCAAAAGGAAATTTTGCGCGCAAACCTAGATAGCTTCACCGCCACAACCCAAGAATCAGCCTTGGTTGAAGGGGCGGATCGAATTAATAACGGTATCTATCGTTAGATCATTTTCATACCGTTTATCTTATAGGTTGCTCAATGTCTATGCTTAAAGTAGACAGAGAGCAACTTTTTTTTGGTATTGCTAAATCTGGGGATGAAATTTGTAGGGGCAATCCCTTGTGGTTGCCCTTGCTCTCCGGCAGGGTAGGCACAAGACCTACCCCTACAGTCAGAAATCATACTTGTATTCAGCAACGTCTTTTTTTTGATCTACCACTCGCTCAGACAGTCCGTTTATGGGGTTAATCCTTGTCTTCTAGCTTTGCAGCAACGCCTCAATCTCTGTCATTGCTCCCAGCCTTTGATGTGCTGGTTATTGGAGCAGGTGCGGCAGGGCTATATACCTCGCTTTGCTTGCCGAAACATTTAAGGATTGGTTTGATTACCAAAGAGCCAATTTCCCTGTCAGCCAGCGATTGGGCACAAGGAGGGATTGCGGCTGTGATTGACCCAAATGATTCTTCGGATCTGCATATCAAAGACACTCTCAGCGCTGGAGCAGGCTTATGTGATTATGATGCAGTTAAGTTTTTGGTAGAGCAAGCACCCCAGTGTATTCAAGCGCTGGTGGAAATGGGGGTAGGGTTTGATCGCGATCGCGGCACCTTAGCGTTAACCCTAGAAGCAGCCCACTCTCGGCGGAGGGTGCTTCATGCCGCCGATACAACCGGGCGTGCCCTAGTCAGCACTCTCGCAGAACAGGTTTTAGTTCAAAAAAATATTCAAGTGCTACAAGGCTTTGCGCTTGATCTGTGGATGGATGACACGACTCAACAATGCTTGGGGATCGCGATCGCGTATGGCGCACAAATTAGTTGGATTCGGGCTGGAGCCGTAATTTTAGCGACGGGGGGTGGCGGACAGGTGTTTGCCCAAACGACGAATCCAGAGTTGAGTACAGGGGATGGCGTGGCGATCGCCCATCGGTCTGGAGCCACCCTGCGCGATTTAGAATTTGTCCAATTTCACCCTACCGCCTTGACTAAACCGGGTGCGCCTCGATTTCTTATTAGTGAAGCCGTGCGGGGCGAAGGTGCCCATTTAGTCGATGATCAAGGGCGGCGTTTTGCCTTTGACTACCATCCTGATGGTGAACTAGCACCCCGCGATGTAGTGAGTCGAGCCATTTTCAGCTATCTACAAGCCACCAAAGCCGATCCTGCGGCTGCCCATGTCTGGCTCGATCTATGCTCCATTCCTGCTGATAAAATTCACCACCGTTTTCCTAACATTATTCAAGTGTGCCAGCGGTGGGGAATTGATGTGTTCAACGAACCGATCCCCGTTGCGCCTGCCGCCCACTACTGGATGGGAGGCATTACCACAGATATTACTAACCAGACTTCTATTTCGGGCTTATATGCGGTTGGCGAAACGGCTAGCACGGGGGTACAAGGTGCGAATCGGCTGGCGAGTAATTCTTTGCTGGAATGTTTAGTATTTGGTGCCCAATTTCGAGAAATGACGAATGATGAGGGGCGAATGGCGAATGGCGAATGGCAAACAGCAAATAGTGAGCAAAATCTTTTTTTGACTGCCTCTGAGCTTGAATCTCTAGAGCTTTTTCGGCGAGAATTGCCCCGATTGATGTGGCGGAGTGCTGGAATTTGTCGCAATCAAGACCAGATGGAAGCGGCGATCGCTCAAGTTGAAACCTGGCAACAGGAGTTTGCCGCCCTGCCGATCAGTCGATCGCTCCAGACGTTGAAGCCGGGGCAGACGCTTGAATTGTCCTCACCCAATACTGCGCCTACTGTGCGGCTATGGGGAGAAACGCGGAACTTACTAGAAGTCGCTGGGCTAATGCTCAAAAGCGCCAACTTCCGCACCGAAAGCCGGGGCGGACATTATCGTTTGGACTATCCGCGAACCCAACCTGAATGGCAAGTTCATACCCTAGTGCAAGCAGATCGCTGGTGGACAGCACCCGTCCAAACAGAGCCAGAGTCGTTGAAATAGAGAGTAGTTATACAGTTTCTTGCTTTTTGAGAAAGGCTTCTAGTTCGGGGAAGGTGCAAGCATAGGCGATCGCGGGTGCTTCGTAGCCATGCATCGTCACCGTATGTTCTGACAACGGCGTGGAACCATTCCCCAAAGTTGAAATATACTGAAAAGTCGTTTTACCAACGGAAATATCTTTACCAATCTGCTTGGTCGAAGTTTCTAACCGGAAGGCAGCATTGACAGTATCACCCAAAGCCGTGTAATCCGGGCGATCGCCACTGCCCGTATTACCCACCATGGCATAGCCCGTATTGATCCCCGCCCCAATCCGCAGTGGAAACGGTAAAGGATAAAGATTATAAAGATCGCTCGTCATTTTTTGCATTGCACTGAGCGCCTGCAAAATTTGCAGCATTTCATGGTTATCTACTTCTTGCGCACCATGAATCCAAACTGCCATCACCGCATCACCGATGTATTTATCAACCCAACTGCCATTTTCACGAATAATTTCTCCCGCATGACGAAACCAAGTTCCAATCATTTCGGAAAGAATTTTTTCATCAAGCTGACGGGTTAAACCTGTAAAGTTGCGGATGTCTACAACCAACACTGAAATCAACCGCCGCACATGCAACGTTGCCGTTGCGGTAAAATCTTTTTCGTTTCCTGACTCCGCCTCTTCAAAATGTTTAGAAGACGGACAGTAAAACTCAAGCTCCGTCTGCCCAAAGGTAAGATGATCGCCGTTTTTAAGCGTCACGGGAATGCTAACGCGACGACCGTTGACAAACGACCCGTTGCGGCTACCCAAATCGATCAAATAAAACTCACCGCTTTCCATGTACTGCAACATGGCATGATTACGCGAAATCCATCGATCAGGTAGCACAAAGTTATTGTCCTCGCTGCGACCGACTGTCCAACAGTTTGTCCCAGTCAAAGGCAAACGACGGTAGCCCGAATCGGTACGGAGCAGCAGATGAGGAGTAGGTTGTGTAGTCAACACAGACTGCATTTAAAGAAAAGGCTTCCCCCATGATGCATCCCGACACATTAACGCAGTGTCAGCATAGCGCCAAAGAGTGACTGACCACTCTTCATTTCGAGTGTACTCCGACAAGGGGCTAATAGACATCCCCCTAGCCTAACTTAGAACGATGCTTCACGGCTTATTCTTAAGCAAGACAAGCCGCCACCCAAAACAAACCATCTACTAGGATTGTACTCAAAACAGCACCGCCGAAAACCCACCAATGTAGCTTTGAAGAGCGGAGGGGCAACAGACTAAATGAAAGGAGTGAAATAATTAGGACTGAAGCCCAGCCAATTCCCCAAGGAGTTTGAACTTGAGCGATCGCGGCGTGAAAAATGGGACGAGCCAACTCTTCATCCACCAGCATTAGCGATCGCCAGTGAGGAATTAAATCGACTAGGTAAAAGTAGATATCTGTAATTGCCGTTCCTAGAAGAGACCCTAAGTAAAAAAAGTGACCAATTTTACTATGATTCCGAGAAATGCCCCAGACTGCGAAGGGTAAGCCAATTGATTCAAGAGGCAAGTGAAAATAAGGCTCCCACCGAAACCAACCCCAGTAGAGCGAACCCGCTAGCCAAGTCCAGGTAAAACCCAACAGCAAATCTCCCCAAACCTGAGTTTTAGGCTGAGCCGATAAGCGATTAGACAATGCCCACCATCCCAATGTTGCCAGCAAGCTAATGAAGGGCAGCGATCGCACCAACGGAGCCTGGACAAACACAGGCACTGACACCAACAACACGGCTACTGCCAATAAACGCCAGTGTTGACCCGTTATCGCGATAACTTTTGTTTCAACCGCTTCAGCAAAAGAAAGATTTTCAACTGCCCTGTCAACCTTAGATAAAAAGGGCGGTTCAGGCACATAACTGCTTGGAGAAGGGGGAGGATAGGAAATCAAAGTAGGTTAAAAAATAGTAAAGTGCCAGAGAAGTTAAGCAACATTCTTATTTAGTTTACGTTATTTAACATAACACAGGAAACCGTTTATCCCCATGGGGGGCATATTTTTCAATTATAAACTGGGAAAGACTTCTATGGTGCGTCTCCAGTTTGCGTTGCTTGAAAGTGATGGGTTTTCCAATGTCTTAATCTTTGGCGCTTGAAGATCGAAAAAATCTAGCGATCGCGGGAACCCTAGAAATGATGCCTACTCACCAGCTTTGGTAAGCGCAACATTAAAGATAAGACGTGAGTCCATCAAAAATGGCAAATTTTTATCGAACGAATGCCATACTAGCTACGAAAAAGCGCCGTTGCTGTCAAGCCTACTCGCGGATCAGTAGCTCGCTCAATCGGGTGCAAACTGTTAGCGGCTTAAAATTGACGAGCTTTAGTGAAAGCGGAGGACTCATCTTGATTTCAACCATGTTGCTGGCAGTGATAGACACTGCAACCCAATCGGCTCAATCCCCTGGGTTAGTTGTAGAAGTGTTTCAGGCGATCGCCCTAGGGTTAGTGCAAGGCATCACTGAATTTTTGCCCATTAGCAGCACGGCTCACTTGCTGGTTTTTACAAAAGTTTTAGGCTGGGATGCACTGGGACAAAAGTACTTTGTGGATGCGATTCAATTCGGTAGCGTGATTGCAGTCGTAATGTATTTTTGGAAAGATATTGTTCAAATTTTGTCAGGATCATGGGCAGCCTATCGGCAAAAAGACTGGCAGCGAGAAGAATGGAAGATTTTAGTGGGAATTGCTGTAGGTACAATTCCGGCTTTGCTAGTCGGCTTTCTACTAAAAGATGTTTTACCAGATAACATTTTGCTGATTGCTGTGATGTCGATTGTGATGGCGTTGTTGCTGGCACTGGCTGAAAAAATTGGCAGCCGCAAGCGAGATTTTGACTCCCTGACGATTCAGGATGGAATTTTAGTTGGATTAGGGCAAACGATCGCCTTGCTGCCGGGTGCTTCTCGCTCTGGCTCAACGTTAACGACCGCAATGTTTTTAGGGTTACAACGTGGAACTGCTGCTCGGTTTTCCTTTTTGCTAGGCATTCCAACCTTGACGATCGCCACTTTGTTTCAGGCGCGTAAAGCTTTTAGCAACATTGACAGCGTGATTGCGCTGCTGGCAGGCATTATTTCCTCCTTTATCTTTTCCTATCTAGCGATCGCGTGGCTGCTGAGCTATTTGCAACGTCAAAGCACTTGGGTCTTTGTGTGGTATCGACTGGCATTTGGCATCACGCTTCTAGCATCCGTGGCGATCGGCTGGCTAAAAAACACGTAAGAATAGAGAAGACTGTACGGGGTTAGCATTTGGAACATAATTCTTGGATAAATTACAGGATTCATTGCCCGAATGCCAAACCCCTACCAAAAACTTAAAATTCAAAACTACTTCTCCTAATGAGTGACCTGTCGATTCGTCCTGCTCTAATCACTGCCGTTTTGCCCGATTCAATTGCGGCAGAAATTGGGTTTGAAGCCGGCGATCGCTTGGTTTCCATTAACGGTGAGCGCCCCCGCGATCTAATCGACTATCGTTTTCTCTGCGCTGACGAAGTGCTAGAACTGGAAATACTCGATGTCAGCGGCAGAGCGCATCAGGTCGAAATTGAAAAAGATTACGATGATGATTTGGGCTTGGAATTTGAAACTGCCCTATTTGATGGGCTGATTCAGTGCAACAACCGTTGCCCCTTTTGCTTCATTGACCAACAGCCCCCCGGCAAACGAGAAACGCTCTATCTCAAAGATGATGATTATCGGCTCAGTTTTCTTTACGGCAGCTACCTCACCCTGACCAACTTGACCCAGCGGGAATGGGATCGGATTGAGCAACTGCGCCTTTCGCCCCTGTATGTGTCGGTTCACGCCACAGAGCCAGAGGTGCGGACTCGATTGCTGAAAAATCTGCGCGCCGGACAACTGTTGGAGCATCTGCAATGGTTTCAAGCACGGGAGTTACAGATTCATGCTCAGGTGGTGCTGTGTCCCGGTGTGAATGATGGGCAACACTTGACTCAAACCCTGACGGATTTAGCCCGGTTTCATCAAGGCGATTTGCCTGCGATCGCTTCGGTTGCCGTGGTGCCCGTGGGTTTGACCCGTTTTCGTCCGGCTGACGATGAGCTAATCCCCGTTACCCCTGACAAAGCACGGGAAGTCATCGATCAAGTTCAAGCACTGCAAACCACGTTTCGACAGCAGTTTAACTCTACATTTGTTTGGCTGGCGGATGAGTGGTTTTTGATTGCAGGGCGAGAATTGCCGCCAGAGTCCCACTACGAAGACTATCCCCAAATTGGCAATGGGGTTGGCTCGATTCGTCAATTTCTCAAAGCCTTTCAAAATGCGGCAAACAATCTTCCGAAAACCGTGTTTCCACCCCGTCGTTTTACCTGGGTTGTCGGCAATGCGGTGGAGTTAGCATTCCAGCCGATGTTAGAGCGATTGAACGAGGTGGAAGGGCTGGAGGTGAAAATGGTGGCGATCGCCAGCCAATATTGGGGGCAAGAGATTTCTGTGACTGGCTTAATCACCGGGCAAGATATTCTCAGTGCGCTTCAGGGAAAGGATCTTGGCGATGCGCTACTGCTTCCCGATGTCATGTTAAAGCACGACGATCCCCGCTTTCTCGACGATATGACCTTAGAGGATCTCGCCACCCAGCTAAATACTCCAGTAATTGCGGTTAGTGGGGTCGAGGGCTTGATGAAAACCTGCATTACAGAACCATTCACGCGATCGCTTGTGCCTTCGAGCGAGAGAAAGATCTGAAATTGCGGAACATCTGCCAAGATTTTTCTATCAAAGTAAACAGCTAAGTTAGTTGACAGCATTTATCCAAGAAAGCGATTTGCTAATCGTCATCAGCGAATTGCTTTCAGAGAATAGTCTTTTGCGCTTTCCATGGTCACTGGTCTAGCACTTTTTTGCTTGTCAACATCTCATTAAAACGATCCTTGTCAAAGGGTGCGGCTACCAACCTTAATCACCTTTGACAACCACTCTCCACTCTCTATGAAAAACTCTTGTTCTCTGTTGCTCAGCCGTACCTTACCTTTAAGCGCGGTTCTTCTATTTTTTGCACCGACGATCTCGTCGGCTCAAACTCAATCCACTCCAACTGATACAACTACACCTACGACTACTTCTAGCCCAATTGCAACTCCAGTCACGCCTGTTGCACCTGCCGTATCGGTCACCCCTGCCCAACCTGTTAACCAGCCGACTCCGGCGACCGTGAGCAATCCAACAGCGATCGCGGCTCCTGTGCAATCTGCGATCGCTCCAACTCCAGTGCCCGTGTATCTGCCGATGGGTTCACCCCAGTATGCCTATCCAGTAGCAGCGCCTCAATATGGCTATCCGTCGAATGTTCAGTATGGTTATCCCTCGAATGCTCCGGTCTATGGTGCGCCCTCTGCTCCTGTGTATAGCGCTCCCCAAAATGCTCCTGGCGGTTTTTCGGTGCAGGTGACAACCCAAATTGGGATTCCGAGTCAAGGCTATCCAAATCAGGGCTATCCAAATCAGGGCTATCCAAATCAGGGCTATCCAGTTGGGGTGCCTATTCAAGGAGCGCCTGTTCAGGGATATCCAGTCATGCAGCCGGGTGGTTATGGGGTTCCGGTTTATTCTCCGGGATATCCCACGGTAGGCTACCCACAAACAGGCTATCCGCAAACGCTGCCATGGACGCAACCCAGTACCGGGTTTAGCAATAATGCTGATGGGTTGCCTCCAGCGGCACAAGCATTTTGGCAGCAGATTTCTACTAGCCAAACCTTGGATAGTCAAACACTGTCGCTGTTGCAGCAGTTGGTGAAAAGCTATCCTCAATTCATTCCGGGTCATCTTCGCTTAGCCCAAACTCTGGAAGCCAGCAATCGCCGTCAAGACGCAATCTACACGTTGCAACAAGCGTTATCTCAAAATCCTAATCAGCCCGATTTGGTGCGATCGCTCGTGGCAACCTACGGCAAAGCGAACCGTTGGACGGAAGCGAACTCGATTGCCCGTCAATTTGCCCTCAAAAATCCCAATAGCTCTCTGACTACAGAATTGGCAGGTTTAATTGGAAACAACTTGCAGCAAACTCCAGGAATCAGCCAAAATCAATCGCGCAACGGTTTGTTGGGAAATGTGGTCACCGCTGGACTCGGATATCTCCTCACAGGCAAAGTCTCTCCTCCAGTAAATTCTGTGCAAACTCCTGCTTGGACTAGCAATAATCAAAGCGAAGCCGCAATTGGCGCTCAGATGGCGCGGGAACTCTTGGGTAAAGTGGAATTGGTCAACGATACTGAAGTGACGAGCTACATTAATGAGATTGGGCGAAAGTTGGCGCAGGCATCCAATCGCTCTGATTTGCCCTACGAGTTTTATGTGGTGAAAGACCGCGATGCTGGAGCTTTGGCGCTTCCAGGGGGCAAGGTGTTCATTAGTGCAGGCGCGATCGCTAATGCCAACTCTGAGGCATCCCTAGCGAACATTCTGGCACGTCAAATCGGACACGCTTCCCTCTCTCATCCAATGAAACTGGTCAATCGCACGAACTCTACTAATACGATCACTCGGCTCCTGCCAACGCTGGGCAGTTTGGTAGCCCCTAAACTCGGTTTCAATAATGGCTTAGTGGGCAACGTGGTCAGTGGCTTACTGAGCAACGTGATTAGTAAAGCAGTGCAGCCCAATTACACGGCTCAAATGAATCGCCAAGCCCAAGAAGTCGGCGCTCGCTTAGTCACCACCGCTGGCTATACCCAAGGGAGCCTGATTAACGTCAGCAGCGGCGATCGCTATGCTCAAGTTCGAGCTAAGGCACAACAACTGATTGGCAGCAACTCCGGTTCATCTTGGTGGAGTTTGGGAAGATAGGGAATAGGGAGGAAAAAGTTTTGAGTTCTTAATTTTGAGTGATGAGTGGTGCAACTAATCGCCCTCACCCCAAACCCCTCTCCCGTGGGAGAGGCAGGGTGGTTTCATGTTAGCCAGTGAAAAACTTGATGGATTTGGTTGGCAAGATCGCGAATGCAATCAGGAATAGTTCGAGCGCCCAAGCGACGGGCGAGG
>NZ_JBFPDP010000058.1:0-26559 GCF_040830845.1 Sivoneniella epilithica UHCC 1019 | reverse complement strand
ATTGCCATCAGCCAAAGAAGCCTACGATCGCCATTGACTATAATTTGCTGCCTTCGGCTTAACCCGAACTGACGTTATTCAGATTTCTGAGCATCATAGCCCTGATACACGAAAGTGGTAATGTCAAGCATAACGGGGCAAATTGCTAGGAATCGTATCTCAGCCAACAACTATTTTCTTTAGACAACTCTTACCTTATGGTGATGACGTGATTCGCTGCGATCGCTATATTGAGTCGCAACTGTTTGTTTTTATTGAGGGGAAATCACCATGAAGTGGCAAATGGGTCGCCAGAGTGACAACGTGGAGGATCGGCGCGGGCGTGGAGTCGGTACAGCCGTCGCTGGGGGTGGAATTGGAACAATCCTTTTGGCGATCGTCGTGACGCTGCTGGGTGGCGATCCAAGCATCGTTTTGGATCAGGCTGCCAACAATCCACCTGTATCGAATGCGCCTCAAGGGAACAAGGCTCCAGCGCCAACTCAAGAAACTAAGTTTGTCGCTGCGGTGCTTGCTCAAACAGAAGATGTCTGGAATGAGCAGTTTCAAGCGTTGGGCAGAACCTATCAGGAGCCAAAACTGGTACTGTTTTCGGGTGCAGTGCAGTCTGCTTGTGGTGTCGCTCAATCTTCTACAGGTCCGTTCTATTGCCCTAGCGATCGCAAAGTGTATCTCGACACCAGCTTCTTTCGTGATATGAAAACTCAGCTTCAATCACCTGGCGACTTTGCCCAAGCCTACGTCATCGCCCATGAAGTTGGACATCATGTGCAAAACCAGCTTGGCATTTTACCCAAAGTCAACAAACTCCAGCGGCAAGTTAGCCAAACCGAAGCCAATCAGCTTTCGGTACGAGTTGAGCTTCAAGCAGACTGTTTTGCGGGCGTGTGGGCAAACCGCGCCAACCAAACGAAGCAAATCTTGGAACCTGGCGATATCGAAGAAGCCTTAAACGCTGCAAGCCAAATTGGGGACGATCGCTTACAGTCTCAAGCGAGAGGCTATGTAGTGCCCGATTCGTTTACCCACGGCAGTTCCGCTCAACGGGTGCGCTGGTTCAATCGCGGTATTCAATCGGGCAGCATCAAGCAATGCGATACCTTCAATGCATCCAGTATTTGAGACACGCGATGGAAACTGGGGGTAGTCATGACTAAACCGAACTTTACTACAGTGACTCAGACACAATTAAGAGCCTATGTGCTTGAACATCGGGATGATAAAGAACCTTTCATGCACTAGCAGATCGGATTGAATTTAGACTTGGTGTCTCCAAACATCCTGCTTCAATGTCTCCCGATGAACTGCAAGCAGCAGGCTGGAGTTAATTCAAAAAAGACAAGGCTCTTAGAAGTTGGATGCACAGTATAGGGTCAAACTTGTTGGAAAGTCTTTCCTACTCACGATCATTTTTGGGTGAAAGTCCAAATGCCGCTCCAATTATGGGGTATTCCCTCATGAAGCAATTGGTGAATGCGTTCTAAATAAAGTTGAGCCGCTTTATCGAGTTGATTCATTTTCAAAACTTGCTCAAAGCATTGCTGCGCCTCTGTTAGTTCGCCGTTGCGATAGTGTTCTAAGCCTTGGGCGAAGTTGGGTTGGGTTTGTAGTTTTGCATCGGTGATAGTGTGAGGATCGCCGTCCATGACTTCATAGACTGCGATCGCCTCGGTTTTACCTTGCACAATCACCTCATCTAAAAAGCGAATATGATATTGACTGCGATCGCTCAGTTGCTCCAAAATTTGACCCGAAATCACCATCGATACGCCATAAAACTTAGTCAAACCCTCCAGGCGTGAAGTCAGATTCACATGATTTGAAAGCACATCGCCTTGCATTCGGCTTGCTTCGCCCACCATGCCCACCATCATGTGACCAATGTGTATCCCAATTCCGATCCGAATGGGAAGATAGCCCTGGGTTTGACGAAATTGGTTGTATTCTGCAATCTTTTTCAGCTTAGCAATGCCTGCTTGCACAGCATCCTCGGCACGGGTGGGAAAGATTGCCATTACCCCATCCCCCATATATTTAACGATAATGCCGTTATGACGATGAATCGCTGGGCTAACATATTGCAAATAGGTGTTGACAAAATCGAAGCTTTCTTGCGGAGTCATGCTTTCGCTGATGTTCGTGAAGGAGCGAATATCAGAAAACATCACTGCCATTTCTTTACTAATGTGATCTCCTAGTTGAATATGGGTGACGCTTTCTTTGTTGAGAAATTTGAGATATTCCGCTGGAAAAAATCGGGCAAAAGAATCTTTTAGCTGTTTGAGCGCCAGTTCTGCTTGTTTGCGATCGGTGATGTCACGCACCATGATGAGAACTTCATCGGCACCGATCGCCACAATCCGAACTTCTTCATCACGCGGTTCCCGATTAATTAAAATCTGCTGTTCATAAATTTGTAATTGCTGAGTTTGTAAGGCTTGCCCAATGGATTCCAAGCGCTGTTGGGCTAGGGGCAGCGGCAAAGACTCTGTAACCGTGTTACCGATTAGAAAATTCTCTGAACCATGCACACTGATGCGATCTTGTCCGGTGATTTGAAAATAAGTGCCATCCTTGTTGGCGCGAATCAGCAGGTCGGGAATGGCGGCAATTAGGGCACGATTGGTAGCTTCGCTTTGGTGCAGTGCTGCTTCTGAGCGTTTGCGATCGGTGATGTCGCGCACAATGCATATCACTTCATCACTGCCGCTTGCCACGACCCGCGCTTCATAGGTTTGCGGCTGTCCCTCAATAGTGAGTTGATACTCTAATGCTTGAGTTTCGCCCGTTTGTAGTGTTTGCCGGATCGCTACAGCATAGGCTTGGTTGACTGTTGTGGGCAAAACTTCAGACATGTGTTTGCCCAAGTGATCTTGCCCTGCAACCAGCATTGCCACATTCTTCGCTTCCACCACATCTAGATACTGTCCCTCCCGGCTAATCCGCAGGATCAGATCGGGAATGGCAGTCAAAAAAGCTTGATTTCTCGCCTCACTTTGTTGCAGGTCTGCGTTTCTAGTCGCCAAGTCTGTAAAGGACTGCTTCAGTTGTCCTGCCATGCTGTTGAAGGCAGCAGCCAACTTACCCATTTCAATAATGCGGCTGGAGGTAATGTGTTGATCTAGGTTACCGCTGGCAATGTTTTCAGAAGCGTGGGTGACTCGTAAAACGGGGCGCGTAATCCAGCGAGCGGTGAGAATGCCTAGCCCAATCGCCACGGCTAAAGCGATTAAACTTAATAGAATTGTGCTTTGGGTGTTCGCGTTGATTTGCCCCATAAAGTCTGCTTCTGGCACCACAACGACGATGAGCCAGTCCAGCCCATAGGGATCTCGAAAGGGGGACACCTGCAAAAATTGGCGCTGTCCGTCTAGCTGCATTTCGAGTTGTTGATTTTGTTGCAGGTTGCTTAAGGTGCTGAAGCGATCGCCCAAAAACTTAGAACTAGCCTGCATCAATCGATTGTTTCCATCCACTGCCCGAATGCGGCTAGCTTTTTTACCCTTGCCAATGAGGATTGGTTGATCTTTAATCGAGGTTGCCACCAACTCTCCAGTTGGCTCCATGATGTAAATTTGCCCAGAATCCCCCACTTTTAACGCTTGCAAAAATCGACCAATTTGCTCAATTCCTAGTTCACTGGCTAGCACTCCTGCAAGGTTGCCACTGTTGTCATAGTAAGGATAGCTAGCTTTCAGTTGCAGCAAGTTATAGCCCTGATTGATATATACATCGCTCCAAGTAGGTTTCCCACTTTTAACAGCGCTCGTGTAGAAAGACCGTTTGCGCGGATCGTAGTTTGATACTGCCTTACTGAGCTTGATGCGCTTTCCCGCTTGATTAATGTCGTAATAGTTTAAAGTGCCACCGCCGATCGCTAATTGCTCAGCAATTTGAGGCTGCTCAGTGCTGGATAATCGATTGATCCACCCCACCCGCAGCGATTGTCCTTGAGCATTGGCAAAACCAATATTTCCCACCGAGTCAAAGGTTTGAACTTGCCGCCAGAAGTAGCGTTCGGCAGCCTGCAAATCTTCAAACTTTAGCAGTCCAAGCTCGACGGTCTGAGCATTGAAACGATTGACCAACTGCGGTATAGCCACATAGGACTGGACGCGATCGCGCACTCGCTCTGTAACTTCGGCTCTCAATTGAGTTGCCAGATCATTAATTCCTTTATGCCCATTCATGAAAGAAAGGTAGCCTACCAACCCAACTGCAAGCAGAATTTCCACAATAAAAGGAAGAACAAGCGTGGTTCGCAGCCGCAATTTTTTTGAGAAGTAGTTCATTTAACACCTAATATCCTGGCACCCAACTAAAGGCGACGGGTTTTGCTCTGGAGTTTAGAACTCGCGATTATTGTCTCAAAATCAGACCGCAAACTCCACTAAAGCAGCGCGAACTTCATCGATTGCACACTTTCGATAGATACGTTGCTGCAAAGATTCTGCAACTTTTAAAGAGTCTCAAGCAAACACTTAAGGGCTGATAGCTAAGAACTGTTACAGTTCCCTCAAAAGTCCGTAGAAGGGGACAAGCTCAGTGATAGGATTCCCTAAAACATTGAGAGAAACATCCAATGGCAGAAACTCTGACTGGACAACCTCCTATCTTTGGGGGTAGCACTGGTGGACTACTGACGAAAGCCCTAGTTGAAGAAAAATACGCAATCACCTGGACTAGCCCAACCGAACAGGTTTTTGAGATGCCGACTGGTGGCGCAGCCGTTATGCGACAAGGTGAAAACCTTTTATACTTAGCTCGTAAAGAGCAATGTTTGGCGCTGGGTGGTCAGCAATTGCGGAAGATGAAAATCATGGACTATAAGATCTATCGCGTTTTCCCCAATGGAGAAGTGCAATACCTGCACCCAGCAGATGGCGTTTTCCCTGAAAAAGTTAATCCTGGTCGTGGACCTGTCAATAAAGTCGATCGCAATATCGGCAGCAACCCCGACCCAGTAAAGCTGAAATTCAGTGGTGTGGCTCCCTACAACGCATAGTTTTTGAGTGAGTAGTTAACTTCAACCCCTAGGCATCCTTAGTCTTGGGGTTTTTTAGTAAGGTAGTTTTTAGGAAAGGAGTTAGGTTTGCAGATCAAACCTTTTTCCTTTTTCCTTTTTCCTTTTTCCCTCCTTCTTTCTCGCCTATGTCTCCTCTACGGATTTTGCTGCAAACGACTATTCCTACCACAACGGATGACTGGAGCATTGCCCGGTTTTCATTGCTGCATGGCTATTTGTCGTCATTACGAGATCAGGCAGGAAATCTGCTCTGTGAAGTGACATCCCGCGATCGCGAAGCCGATGAGAACGGCAATGATCCAGTTCTGAGTACGCTGGATTCTTCAGACTTTGATGAACTGTGGCTGTTTGCCGTGGATGTGGGTGACGGGATCAGCGAACAAGACTGTAAAGGCATCTCAGATTTTCGGCGGCGAGGCGGGGGGATGCTCGTGACACGCGATCATATGGATTTAGGCTGCTCGGTTTGCTCTCTGGCAGGGGTGGGCGACGCGCACTATTTCCATACCAAAAATCCTGATCCTGACCCATCGCGCCATTGCATTGATGATCCCTACACGACTTCGATTTCCTATCCCAACTATCACTCTGGACAAAATGGAGACTGCCAGCGGATCACGATTGTGGAACCGCTCCACGACCTGCTCAAAAATCCCGCTGCGACTACGGGCATGATTCAGTTTTTACCCGCGCATCCCCATGAAGGGGCGGTAGGTGCGCCTGCCCACAATCCCCATGCACGGGCGATCGCTATGGGAACTAGCCTAGTGACGGGTCGAACATTTAACCTAGCGATCGCCTTTGAGCATGAACGAGATCCGCAGGGAAACCTGTTAGGACGCGCCGTGGCTGAATCCACCTTTCACCACTTTTGCGATTACAACTGGGATGCTCGTTTAGACTGCCCTAGCTTTGTCGATGAGCCACCCGGAGACGGGATGCAAACTGAACCGCAAGCGTTGCCCGATTTGAAAGCCTATCTGCGGAATTTAGCCCTATGGCTGGCACCCGATACTACACAGCTAGACTGACTTTTGCCCGATAGAGCAGCCGATCGCCCTGCCGATAGCCAACATATCGCACACGCACGCGATCGCCCGTTGCCGCCACTCCTTCCATCAGTTGATGCTGCTGCGGATCGTAAGGGATTTCAGCGCCAACTTGGGCGATCGCTTCAATCTCCCACTGCTGCAACAATGTATCAATCGGACGCAGCAAGGGCAACAGCTTCACTGCGGACAACTGGGGATTTTGCTGTGCTGCATAAGCCGCCGTAGGCAACTGCAACAGCAGCGATTCCAACACCTGCAAGCTGGACTGCTGAAATTCTTGCCCAAGGATTTCCTTTTGTTGGTTTAGCTGACGTTGTAAGCGATCGTACTCCTGCTGCAAATCGGCAATGTCGCTAGGATTTGGAGATTGAGAACTAGGAGCTAAAGTTACAGAAATCTCTGAAAAAGTAGAAACCAACTCTACAAAAGAAACCTGCAACGTCTCAGCCAGTTTTTGTACCGTAGCGACCTGCATTTGACCAATGTGTCCTTGCCGCAACTTGCGAATTTGCTTGTTTGAAACACCCGCCAATTGACTCAATCCTTTGAAGCTAACTAACCCCGCTGGCTGCATCAACAACTTTAGCTGAGGAGTGTAATCCACAGAATCATTTTGAACCGAGTTGACCGAGTTCACCGCGATCGCTCTCATAGCAAAGACATCAAGAAGTTGCTACAAGATTTTACTCAACCTTGAGCAGATGAGAAAAAAGGATCGATCGCCCGTTCACCTACTGCATTTGAATTATTATGCTGAGTAGCTAGTTGGGTAGGTGTTAAGAGGACGTTTTAAAGGTATTGAGGGGTCAAATTTTACGCAAACCGCCTGAGCATAATACGGATCATCGCCAGATAAATAAAGGTTTCCGATGTTTCTGGCAATAACTCATAGTCTCGGACCAATCGCCGACACCCCATTAACCAGCCAAAGGTACGCTCCACCACCCACCGCTTTTTGACTACCACAAACCCTTTAGTTTGCTCAGGTCGCAACACCACCTCTACAATCCATCGACACATATCCATGACCCACTCATGAAGGGTTCCCCGTCAAAGCCCCCATCAGCCCAAATGGTATGGAGTCGGGAGACGCTTTTGCCCATTTCCTGAACCCGCTTGAGGACTTGTTTGCCACCCTCTCGTTCCCCAACACTAGCGGCGGTGACCACGACCCGCAAGCTTAAACCCAGGGTATCGGCTGCTGCAAACCGCTTGCGTCCTTTGATTTTCTTGTTCGCATCGTAGCCTACTGACTGACTGACCAGGGCTGCACTTTTGACACTTTGACTATCGATCACGCTTCCGATGGACTGCAAGCACGCGCCTGCTCAATTCTTGTCCATTCGCGCAAACGGTCATGGATCTCGATCCACGTTTTGTCTTTACGCCATTGCCGGAAGTAGGTGTACACCGTTTCCATGGGGAAAAATCGCCCGGTAATGATCGCCAGCGTATGCCTTCAACCAAAACATAGAAAATGGCATTGAGAATCTCCCACATATCCACTGCTCGTGGACGACCACCGGATTTCGCCTCTGGAATCAAATCACTGAGTACTTCATATTGGTTGCGGGTCAGATTACTAGGGTAAGCTTTGCTCATGGCGCGCTCTCGGTGTTGTGGACTATCTATTCGCAGCGCACACTGAGTGAGCTTTTTCACTCCCTAATTCACTTCTCAAACAACCTCTAAGAATACTTCTGAACCCTATTTAGAATGAAATAGACCTGCACTTAGAACTATCACAACACTTAATTGCGCCCAGACCCTGAGTTTAGTATTCTCGCTTCATGTGCCTATAGAACAATATGCGATTTTTAAAACGATCCCTAAAACGCTTAAAAGATGTATTTCAAAACGAAACATTTGTAGAAATTATTGATCAATTTGAAGGAGTTGTCGCTAAAATTTTGTCGATTGCGATGGTTGTAGTGGTGATCGTAGCAATTCTCGATCTGATGATTTTTCTTACCAGTGATTTATTCTTAACAACACCCTACGGACGTTTTAGCACTACGATAACTAAAGTTTTCGGATTATTTTTAAACGTCTTAATTGCTTTAGAAATTCTTGAAAACATCACGGCTTATCTAAAGAGCCATACCATTCAATCAGAATTGGTGATCGTGACTTCCTTAATTGCAGTGTCTCGAAAAATCATTATTTTGGATTTAGAGAAAACAGGAGGCATTGATCTGATTGCCTTAGCCTCTGCAATTTTGGCTTTGGCAATTAGCTATTGGATACTCCGCAATGCGAACCGCGAGCCGAGCCGCTAATGTCAGTTTCGCTCCTACCTCATCGCTCCCATCGTGCTTTTCCAGGATAATTCCTTACACAACACCTTTAGCGCTCGTTGGTCGGCTCCGCTAAATAAACTGCTATCTACTAGTTCAGTTACCACCTGCTGGGTTAGTTGAGAGGCAAAGGTGCCGCCACAGCGCAGCAAAAGACTGTAATAGCAAAACTGGGGACGTTGAGCTTCGTTGAGATGAAAGCGATAAATTTCGTCGGGGGTCATCCGATAGACCGCCGTGTTGACTGGGACAATCGCTTTTGGGATGCCGTGCTGTCCATAGGGCATATCCTCGCCTTGTTCTAAGGTGCCGATGAGGATTGTCCATAGCAAAGTGCGGGTTTCGCTGATGAGGTCGGGCGTGAACACAGGATCGGGTTCGCTGGAAAGCCGCGGACCCATGTTGAGAAACATGGGGTTGAATAGCTGCGAGTTGTAGATTAAGCCCACTGCCCAATGGCGATCGCGCCCTGCTATTCGCCCTTCTAGCCGCACAAAAGAGCCAAATCCAAAATCATCTGGCTTGGGTGGATTCTCTCGACTGGTTTCATCATCTAGTTCCACAATGTAATCACAGTGAGAGTTAGACTTTACAACTTTGCCCAAGCGCATCGTGATTCTCCTAATCCAGCCATGCATCAATTTCTGTAATAGTACACGTAATCTATTTGTCAGCGGCGATCGCCAAGAGAATCAGATTTTAGCTGTGGAGAGTGAATAACCGGATGAAGCCTGCTTGCTCAAAATGGCGATCGGTAGTGAGAGCTTGCTGAATCTCGAATTGCTGCATGATGACAAAAGAGGTGCAATCGACCAGCGACCAATTTTTATCAGGACGAGCTTTGCAAAGGTTCCAAGCGGCTGCATCAATCTCTGGATCAATATGGATGATCTCGAGGTGGGGATAGGTTTTGATGGTGTCGATCGTGGTAAATATTTGAGGGCGAGGGATTCGCAATGGACTGTGAAAAAGAGCGACTAATTCGGCAATCACGTAATTACTCGTGATGATTTTGAGGTTGCTTTGGCGCATTTGCTTGAAGGCCGCAATCGCGGCTTGATGATCCGGCTGTTGAGCATCAAAAGCGCTTGCCCAACCGGATGTGTCAATAAATGCGCTACTCATTGCGATGCATTTCTTCGTAGAGTGCTTGCCCAATGTAGTAGTCGTGGTTCTCTGCCAAATCGGGGTAGTTGGAATGGATGGAGCCAAAAAGGGCAATTAGCGGATCATTTTCGAGAGATTGATTATTGTCAGGGAAAAATTTTTGGGTGAGTAATTGCACAATTAGATCTTCGGCAGACTGGTTAGTTTGGGCGGCGGTCTGAGTCAGGGTTTGCTCTAGCTCATCGGGCAGGATAATCGTCAAGGTTTTGGTCATGGGTTTTTCCAAAAGTCGGGCAAAGCTTAGATTTAGTGTATCGAAGTGGACAGTTGAGAGATGAGACGAACTTTTTTGCCCAAATACTTTTCTCGTAGCGATTTATTCGCTCTCCGAGACTTTCTGCCTTGGGCTAACGGCAAAATATAACTGTGAGCAGTAGAAATGGTTCTGAGTTTTAGCGGCTAATCAAAAAGTCTGACTTCATCATAGAGCAGGCAACAGCACTGCCTTCCTTTTAGAACCATCGCGATCGCAGATCTTGAGCGATCGCCCCCAACAAACCGCGATCGCCCACCTTTGATCGCCCCCACCCAGCAAACCGCGATCGCCTAATTTCACTGAGATCGCAGACCTTGAGCAATCGCCTGATTTCACTGAGATCGCATCCACTTGATAAGCCAATCGCCCAACTTCACTATGTCGCAGACTTTGAGCGATCGTCCACTCAACAATCTATCTAATTCGCAACTTCCACAGCAACCAAATCGCAAGAGTTGCAGATTGGAACACGCAGCAATAAACCATCAACGGATGCCTGCTTTTTCCAAAAGCTGGGTGATCTTCTCCGCCTGCTGAGTATTACCTTGAGTGCGATATAAATCTCTGGCTCTCTTAAATTTGGCGATCGCCCCTTCTAAGTTGCCTTGCTTATCTAGAGCAATTCCCAAGTTGTAGTAAGTATTGGCATTGTTGGGATTGATGCTAATAGCTTTTTGAAGAGCAATTCCCAAGCTGTTGTAAGCCTCAACAAGGTTAGGATTGATGCTAATAGCTTTTTGATAGGCAGCGATCGCCCCTTCTAAGTTGCCTTGCTTATCTAGAGCAATTCCCAAGCCGTAGTAAGTACTGGCATTGTTGGGATTGAGATCAGTTGCCTTACGAAAAGAGGTTTCTGCATTTCTCCAATCTTTCTGTTTTCCGAAAGCAATCCCTTGATACAAGTAAGCGATGGCGCTTTCTTTCTGAGCTAAGGTATCTTGGATGGTTTGGTTTGCCTCTGCTGTTTTCCCCATATCAGCTTGTACCAATCCCAGTCCAAGCTTTGCTTCCTGCAAGTTAGGGTCTAGCTTCACGGCTTCCTGTTGGGCGATAAGGGCAGTGGGCAAATCACCCAGGCGGCGGGTGGCTTCGCCAATGTTGGTGTAGGCAACGGCATTCTTGTCATTCTTCTGAAGCTCATCCCGACAACTCAGAATCTTGTCTTGTAGATACTTTTGCTCAATCGCTTCAGGAATCGCCTTTGTGGACAAGGCAACTGGTTTCTCTTTAATCAAAAAGCCATTGCAACCCTTGATATCATCAATTTGGGTCTTTGCAAAGGTTCCAAAGAAATACTGTTGAGCCGCAAAACCCAAAGCGACAACACCGACTATCGTCCCAATCCAACCAGCTCGATCCTTAGCCATTTGTTACTCAACCTTGCTGTTGCCCTCGGCAGACTTATTTTTCCCTAACTATAGCCCTCACGCCCACTTCTCCTAAAATCTTGTAGAAAAGATCCCTTGAGCCGTTGAGTTCAGGTGAGTTGCGTTTATTGTGGCAGTGATCTCTGGAGCAGTGGGTAAGGCTGTTGGGACTATTGGTAAAATTGATATTGAGAACCGTAGGTTTGCCCTTAATATAGCCAAATGAGGAGTGACCATTCGAGAGAACGAGGCGAAGCAGGAAGACCCGTCGGTGTTGCCTTCAACGATGCCCAAAGAGCCAGACAGGGAGACGTATTTATTCAGCCAGACGATCGCTATGTCGTTCGCGGGATGAAAGACAGAGAGCATATTTTTGAGATGGCAGGTGAACTGATCACAAGCCTCAACCGCTCAAATCAAGCGCACCTGCTAAAGCTGAGGCGAGGTGAAAGACGACCGATTACTGAGGAAGAATTTGCAGTATTCCAGGAGCGATTCAAATGACCCTTGAAACTACGCTAGCTCGTGATTTGGAAACATTAGACCCAGAGGATCTATTGTCCTGCATCACCGCAGATTTGCTGGAGTACGATCGCAACTCTCCCTTTCTGGTGCGGCTTTTCGCACAAAAATCTGGCGAGTGGAGCGCGATCGAACCTCTGTGTGCTAACTTACCCGACATCGAAACCCAACTTCATGCATTGAGCGCCATTTCTTCAGCCCAATTGCGAGTCACCTGGCTAAGTTATCCGGCTGCAACAGGTTCGGGCTTTTGCCTAATCCTGTTCTTTGCCGAAGCCTTACACTGGGACAACTTAGCGCTTTACAACCAAGCACTTTTCCTCAAGCGCCATGCCGTACCGGATTGCCACGTTTGAATAAATGAAATTATCGAGATTGATTCAGCAAGTCCAGGTTGCTTTGAACCGATCGCTGAATGGTTTGGTTCAAGTGATCTACCGTTGCCGCTTTGTGGGTTTGAAATGCGGTCAACGAGTCTTTTAAGTTAATCGGGGTGCCAATCTTGATGGTTGCCACTCGATGCCGTTTGGGGGCGGGTTGATCGATGTTGAATACCTCTCGTTCTAGGCGAGTCAGGGTATCCATGAATCGTTCTACAGTGGGGTTTTCCGCCACATAGCCGTCATACATGGCATCAAAATTTAGCACTCGCATCATCGATCGCTGCACAAATTCCACGCTCCACGGGAGATCGATTTGCGATTCAGTTTGTAATAGCTCGGCTTGCATTTGCGCTGCGTTCAAAACCCGATAGACCCGTTCGCGATCGAGGTCGGTTGCTGCTGAAGTGAGTCCATACTGCTGCTCGCAGGTTTTTAGAAGATGGGCTTTCAGAGATTTGATTCTATGATTCCAAGATAGGGTTGCGTCATCTGATGCGATGCCATAGTCGCTTTCAAGCTGAGTCAGCAGGGTTTCGGCGATCGCGCGCAGCCGTTCATAGTGACCCAATTGTGTTGGCACCTCTAGCTTTTGTTCAAGCTGACCCAATAGTTTTTCAATCGCTCCCGTCATGTCTTGGGTATAGCGATATTTAATGCTGACGGGAACAGCGTACAGATCCGGAATCGCTTTTCCTTGCTTCACCATTCGATTCATCGCTTGCAAGGCTAACTGGACTGCACCTGCCCGAAAAGAAGTCACAATGTCATTTTGAAACGAACACCCCCCTTCGGGAAAAATCACCAAATGACAACCCGGTTGCGCCAATAGCTCCATCGTTTGGATAATGCTGGCGCGATCGGCTAAGCCACGCCGAACTGAGTAGCTCCCGATCGCTTGAAAAAATCGCCCTAGCTTGCTTTGTAATTGCTCATAGGCTCCTAAATAATAGAACGATTGCCCCAGCTTGCCAGAAAGCAAAAATAGGGCGATCGCATCATGAAACGTCGGGTGATTGGGCAACAGCAACACGCGATCGTTTCGCAGTGCGATCAACTGATTGAGGCTTTCATATTCCACCTCCAAATCCATCTTAAAGCCCCAAGATGCCACCATCGGAATCAGCGTTTGAATCAGCCGAACAAAAGGCACATTGCGGCGAGGTGGATAAAAATCAACGGTTGGCATTCAATTTTTGAGTTTTGAGTTTTGAGTTTTGAGTTTTGAGTTTTGAGTTTTGAGTTTTGAGTTTTGAGTTTTGAGTGCAGAGAATAGAGTTCGCCATTCTGCATTCGCCATTCGTCTACTGTCCGCAGCAGCGATCGATGCCTAGGCTGTCTAGAAGCAGGTCGCTGACGGCGTTGGCGATCGCAAATTGTCCATAAAAACTGTTGGAGAAATCAAAGGCTTCCATTTCAGTCACGATCGCCAGTGTTAAGGAGATTAAATCGTTTTCGCCTTCCATTCGCTGCCGCACAAAAATTTGAGCAGCGCGTTTGGCAATTTGCTGATTGACTAGCTCTGGTAAAAATTCGGTGTTTAGCCAGTTCAGCAATGCGGTTTGCAGCCATTCCCCTTCCTGTTCAGGATTTTGAGCGGGGGGCAGTGTGATATTTGGAATCGGTTCAACCATGGGCACGATCAAAAAGTCTCAATCACCTGTGTATCCAGTGTAAGCCCGTCGTTGCTTTGCCAGAGTTCCATAGAAACACCTCTACACAAATGTTTGCCCTGATTATCCCAATCTAAATGGAGGATGCGACAGATCTTAGGTTGAGACCGTAACTGAGTAAAGCTTCTACAACTCAAAATTCAAAACTCAAAACTCAAAACGGTATTAAAACCTGTTGGCAAGTTGGCTAAACCGTAGCCTATAGTTGAAATGCTGAAACCGCGATCGCTAAACCTATGCTAAAACCGATCATCAAGCTTGCCGGAATTACCCTGCTAATTGCTTGCACCTGGGCAGGGTCTGCCAGCGCTCAAACCGTGCCTTCTCCCAAACGCGCCCTGATTCAGGAATTGTTAGAACTGACTCGCGCTGGAGATAGTGCCGATGCCATTTTGAGGCAAAGTTTAACGCAAATGGAAACTGAGTTGCCTCAGTTGTTATCCAGTTTTTTAGAGGGTTCTGGCTTGCAGGGTGAGGCATTAAAACAGCAAGCAAACGCCACCGCGCTGAGAATTATGAAGCGCTATCAAGAGCGGGTGCCTCAAGTGCTGGATATGAAGCAAATTACGGAGCAAATCAGCTATTCTTTGTATGACAAATTTTATACAGAAGCCGAATTAAAAGATGTGATTGCTTTTTACAAAACTTCGACTGGACAAAAAATGATCGCGACTACCCCAAAACTAATGTCTGAGTCGATTCGCATGTCTAATGAGTTAGTGTTGCCTAAAGTAATGAATCTGATTCAAGAAATTGTTAAGGAAGAAATTGGCAAACTCCCTGCAAAGTCGAAATAGGAATTGCGATCGGTGAGTAGTCAGTTTGATATTCCCTCTATTATTCAGGGTTACGCCCAAGGCTATTTTTTAATGGCAGATGAGGCAGGCGACGATTTGGGCTGGTATTCGAGTCGGGAGCGAACGCTGATTCCCTTGGACGATCGCTTTCACTATCCCAAATCGTTACAGCGTGTTCTCAATCAACAGCGGTTCACTGTTGCCATTAATCGGGATTTTGCCAGCGTTGTAGAAGGCTGTGCCGATCGAGAAACGACCTGGATTTCTGAGGAACTTAAAGCCCTTTATCGATCGCTGCATGAAGAAGGCTGGGCACACAGCTTTGAAACCTGGCAGGGCGACGAATTGGCAGGGGGCATTTTAGGAATTGTGATTGGCGGCGCATTTATTGGTGAATCGATGTTTTTTCGGATTCCCGATGGCTCCAAAGTTGCCATGGTAAAGCTAGTAAACCATCTGCGCGATCGCCAGTTCACCCTATTCGATGCCCAAATGATGAACCCCCACCTAGAACGCTTCGGTGCCTACGCGATCGACAATCGCCAGTACAAAGATTTACTGCGGCAGGCACTTCAACAGCAATGCAGGTTGACATAGGACGAAGAGTAGAGTTTTGAGTTTGCCTCTCGCCTCTCGTCATTTTCATTCCCTTTGTTCTGTGGCTTTTTGGATGCGGGTGGCGAAATAGTCTTCGCGAAACTTGAGTTGTTGAGCTAGGGGTAGGGCTTGCTGAAAGGCAGCGATCGCTTCTGGATATTCTTTTCGCAACAAATGCACTTGTCCCATTTGATCGTAGGCATTCATCACGCCATAGGTGTTATACGCCTGTTTTTCAATGTCTACTAGAAAGGTATACATTCGCAAGGCGGAATCGAGGCGATCATTTGCCCGATAGAGATCGCCTAGTTTTTTGAGTGCGTCTGCTGCGTGGGCAAACTGCAACAGCGGAATTGCGAGTTTGTATGCCAGTTGATAGGTGGTTTCGGCTTGATCGAGTTGGGCTAAACGGCGATGGTTGTCGGCAATTTTGAGCGTCAGGGCAGGAATCAGTTTGGCATCGCCTAACGCAGTTTGATGAAAGGTGATCAGTTGCGCTTGATAGGGAATGGCTTGGGCGGGCTGCTTTGCCTGTTCGTGAATGTAGGCAAGTCGATCGAGGTATAAGGGAAAGTTGATCGGGTCACGCCGATCGCGCGATCGCGCCAACAACTCTTGATAGGGCGACACGGCGCTGCCATAGTCAAACCAGGCAAGGTGAAGCTGCCCTAGGGTAATCAGCGTTGCTTCCAGCTTAAAATCATCTTTACGCTGTCGAGCTTCTGCTAGCAATTGCTGATAAATTTTGACTGCGGTTTGCGGCAATCGCACCTGCTGATAGGCAAATCCCAGCGCATCGAGTAGCGAAACTTCTTTACTCAGGTTTCCTAAAATGGCGATCGCATTCACGCCTCCTACCGCTAAAGGATTGGTATCAAGAGTATCCAAAAGCTGCCGGGTTGTTAAGGTGGGTGGTGCTTGAGTTTGCGCTTGAGGCTGACCTGATACAGTGCTGTTCTCGGTGATTTTTGCAGGTTGAGTTGGCTCTAATTCTAAAGAAAGATCGGCGGGCAGTGTTTCAAGAGCAGACAACTGAGTCGGTGCTGCCAATTGTCCTTTGCTGCTAGCAGATTGCTCCATTTGCGATTTTGCCAAAATTTCATCCAGGCGTTTTGTCACCCAGCGCAGTTGGGCTGTGTCGCTGTCTTGCCATGCCACATCGCCCACTCGCCCCAGAGTTAGCACTTCTTCGGTCAAAGGACCCGCTAAACGCCGAAACCGCAGTTCTCGGTTCCAAGCGTTAAATGCCGCAACGCGATCGCCCTGTTCTAGTTTGGTTGCCCCAATCACCGCCAACCGATTTGCCCCTGCCCGCAGTTGCCGAATTTCTTGAGTTGTTAAAGGGCGATTTTTATAATCATAGGGAATGAGCGGATCAGGAGCCGTAATTTCAAGCGGGTTCGGAGGAAATTCTTCTGCAACAGGCTGTTTGCGCTTGTCTGGTGGCTTGTTGCTTTGAATCGGTTTTGAATTGGCTGGAGCCGATTTTGCAGCAGGCTCTGATGGGGATTGCTGGCTAATTTGGGCGATCGCAGCCTGCTGACCCAGCAAAATACTGGTGCTTATTCCAGTCGCTCCAGCTAGAAGACTCAGAGAAACTCTTATTTTTAATTGACTCTTCGATCGCCATCCCATCCCACTTTTTCCCCACAATATCGACATGTTCAATGCATTAAACCACCAGACCTACATCCAGTCTAAAGGTTCCACTTCTTTATAATCCCTCCTATCAATTTAGAAGATGCAACAGATCTTAGGTTGAGACTGTGACTGAGTAAAGCTTCTACAATTCAAAACTCAAAACGGCATTACACCCTACAGGGTTTCGATTTTTTCTAAAGTTACCGCTGTTTATTGCTCAGTGTTTATCCGTACTATTTCCTCAATGCCCTTCTCAGATAGGTTTTGGAATGTTTTAGAAAAATCTCACCATTAAGACCATGACATAATAGAATTCGTTTAGCGTGAACTGTACGATTTGTGCAGCGTTAGCGAAGCTTTCCACAGGAATTCCTATGGAAATACGCCATTATCTTCGGTAAGGGGTTAGAAAACGGTGAAGGTTTTGGTCGTTGGCAATGGAGGGCGCGAACACGCCATCACGTGGAAACTGCTGCAATCAGAAAAGGTGCAGCAAGTCATCTGTATTCCTGGCACAGGAGGCACTGCATCAATGCCTCGCTGCCGAAATCTGGCAATGAACGTTTCAGATTTTGAAGGAATTGCCCGGTTTGCATTGGTGAATGGCGTTTCGTTAGTTGTGGTGGGACCAGAGGTGCCTCTTGCCGCAGGCATCACCGATTTTCTTCATGCCCAAGGGCTGACGGTGTTTGGTCCAACAAAACTAGGTGCCCAAATTGAGGCGAGTAAAGCGTGGGCAAAAGACTTGATGCATGAAGCCAAAATTCCGACAGCAAAAGCCTCGGTTTTTACGGCTGTTGATCCAGCTTTGGCTTATGTTCGCACTCAGGGCTTGCCGATTGTGATTAAAGCGGATGGACTAGCCGCTGGCAAAGGCGTAACTGTTGCAACTACTTTAGAACAAGCGGAAACTGCGGTTCAAGCAGTGTTTAGTGGCAAGTTTGGCGATGCCGGCCAGCGGGTCGTGGTTGAAGAATGCTTGACCGGGCAAGAGGTTTCCATTTTGGCGCTCACGGATGGCATTACCATTCGTCCACTGCTGCCTGCACAGGACTACAAACGAATTGGAGAAGGGGATACTGGCGAGAACACGGGCGGCATGGGAGCATATGCCCCCGCTTCGATCGCGACTCCAGCGCTAATGGAACGCATTCAGCAGGAAATTTTGGAGCCTGCGATCGCCGTTCTCCGCAGCCGCAACATTGACTATCGGGGTGTGCTTTACGCGGGTCTGATGATTACACCCGAAGGCAATCCTAAAGTGATTGAATTTAACTGTCGTTTTGGCGATCCCGAAACTCAAGTCGTGTTGCCGCTGCTAGAAACTCCATTGGATGAGTTGCTGCTTGCCTGTGTTCATCAACGCCTTGCCGAACAGCCGGCGATCGAATGGAAACCAGGATCAGCGGCTTGTGTTGTCATGGCATCCGAAGGATATCCCGATGCTTTTCAGAAAGGAAAAATAATTAGCGGCATTGAGCAAGCAGAAGTAGGCGGAGCAATGGTTTTCCATGCTGGAACCCAAAGCAAACCCCAAGGACTGATCACCGATGGCGGCAGAGTGTTGGGAGTTACAGCCATAGGCGATAGCTTGGATGCTGCCCTAGACGATGCCTATGCAGCCATCAAACAAATTGAGTTTGAGGGTGCTTACTATCGGCAAGACATCGGATACCCAGTACGTCGCACCAGAAGCAGGGGGCAGGCGTTAGGGATCGGGGGGCAGGGGGCAGAGAACGAAGCCTGAAAGAGAAAACCTGAAAAGAGAAAAATTTAGATTCCCTGGTTTCTCTTGAGATAATTGTTAGAGAATGTAGGAATAGAATAAAACTGTTCGTTTTAAGATTTATCTCTATTTTCTGATACCCATAGCCAGTGTTCAGCTTTGCTAAATTTCTTAAGGCAAATTCAGAAAACAATCGCCCGTTGGTGGTCAGAATTTACCCTCCAGACCAAACTTATGGCTGTGGCAACGCTTGTTGTATCCCTGCTAATGAGCGGTTTAACATTTTGGGCGGTCAATGTTATTCAAGAAGATGCGCGCTTGAACGACACCCGATTTGGCAGCGATTTAGGTCTGCTTTTAGCCGCGAATGTGACCCCGTTGATTGGCGAAAATAAAAAAACAGAACTTGCCCAGTTTTCTCACCGTTTTTATAGCAGTACTTCTAGCATTCGCTACATGCTGTATGCCGATGAGGAAGGCAGTATTTATCTAGGAATTCCTTTTTCAGAATCGGAAGTTCAGACCTCGCTGACTCTTCGTCGCAAAATTCACCTTCCTGATGATTATGCTCAACATACGGATGAGCCGATGGTACGGCAGCATTTGACTCCGGATGGGGAAGTCACCGATGTGTTTGTACCGATTATTTATGAAGGCGTTTATAAGGGAGTTTTGGCGATCGGGACAAATCCCAATCCCACAGTTGTTACTTCTTCTAACTTGACCCGTGATGTGACGATCGCCGTTTTTGTATCCATCTGGGTCATGGTGATCTTGGGTGCAGTATTTAACGCCCTCACCATCACCCGCCCCATCAAAGAACTACTGGTTGGGGTTAAAAACATCGCCTCTGGCAATTTCAAACAGCAGGTAGATTTACCCTTTGGGGGCGAACTGGGAGAGTTGATCTTTAGCTTTAATGAGATGGCAGAAAAGCTAGAGCGCTATGAAGAACAAAATATTGAAGAATTGACTGCCGAAAAAGCCAAGCTAGAAACCTTGGTATCCACGATCGCCGATGGTGCCGTTTTGCTGGATACTTCCTTACATGTCGTGTTGGTGAATACCACCGCACGGCGGTTTTTGAATTGGGAAGGGCTGAAGATTGAAGGCAATAACGTGTTGTACTCCCTGCCCAATGCGATTCAAGCTGAAATTACCCGCCCGCTTTATCGCATGGCAAAAGGAGAAATGCGAGAAGGCGGCGAATTTCGAGTTACCCTTAAAGACCCAGTCGATCGCACCATTCGGATCTTGCTAACGAGCGTACTGGATCTAACGCGAGAAACCGTAAAAGGCGTAGCGATTACCATTCAAGACATTACCCGTGAAGCTGAGCTAAACGAGGCGAAAAGCCAGTTTATTAGCAACGTCTCCCACGAACTGAGAACTCCTCTATTCAATATCAAATCGTTTATCGAAACCTTGCATGAATACGGGGAAGATTTGAGCCTGGAAGAACAGCGAGAATTTTTGGAAACAGCGAACCGAGAAACCGATCGCCTGACGCGCTTAGTCAACGATGTCCTCGATCTATCCAAGTTAGAATCTTGCAGAACCTACAACTTTGAAGCAGTCGATTTAGCGCAGCCGATCGAACAAACGCTGCGAACCTGTCAGCTTAATGCCCGTGATAAAGGGATTGAACTTAAACAAGAGATTCAGCCGGATCTCCCTGCCGTAGTCGGACATTATGATCTGCTCCTGCAAGTATTTACAAATCTCGTTGGAAATTCCCTGAAGTTTACGCCATCGGGGGGAACAGTTACGATTCGCGCTTATCTGCTAGAAAAGGCTGAGACGAACGAACTGGATCAGGAGAATGAACTGTTCCACGTTTCAGAACCGACTCACACAGTTCGGATAGAAGTTTCTGATACTGGGATTGGCATTCCTTCAGAGGATCAGCAAGCCATTTTCGATCGCTTCTTTCGGGTTGAAAATCGGGTTCACACCTTAGAAGGAACCGGATTGGGCTTATCCATCGTTCGTAATATTGTCGAAAAGCACCAAAGTCGCGTTCACTTATCCAGCGAAGTTGGCGTAGGAACGACCTTTTGGTTTGACATTGCCGTATTCCAAGCGGTCAAACCCGTTTTGCATACTGATCACTTGGAAACTCATACCCTAGGTGAACTCGCGACACCCCTAGATGTTACCGCTAGCATTGTTCAATAATTCACCTGCTATAGTTATTTATCCTCAACGATGAATTAAAACAATTCCCAAACTCACCATCAACAAACCAGCGACCAATAGTAAAGTCGTGTTTCGTTTGATCCACCGCTGCAACTGAAAACCAGAGCCATACTGGGGACTCATCACTAAAGGCTTTTGCACATCTTCATACAGCGTACAATCCAGCGCATAGGGACGCTTGGGAAAGTTGCAGCTATCATCAGCGTGATACACACAGCTTGCACAAAGCGGCTCACCTTCCGTCGCTTGAAACAGCTTCATCCCAGGATGCCCATGTGCCTTTAAAGGCGTTCGGCAATAGGGACATGCGATCGCCCGCGACTCAACAAACTGGTGACATTTAGGACAGTCAGGCATGGCAAGATGCGAAGAGTGAAGTTTTGAGTTTTGAGTTTTGAGTTTTGAGTTTTGAATTTGCCACTCATCACTCGTCACAGATATTTTTGCGTCACAGGTATTTTTGCAATAGGAGGTGTAGGCGCTGTTTTGCTTCAACAGAGATTTTGTCTAAGGGCGTGAGAATGGCATATTTCAAGGCAGAGTGAGCGTCGGAATCGGGGGGATTTTCGGTGAGGCGGCGCACGGTTTCTTGAATCACCTTTTGAGCATTAATGGCATTTCGTTGGAGGTTAGCAATGACTAGTTCTACCGTAACGCTGTCATGGTCGGGATGCCAACAGTCGTAATCGGTGACTAATGCGAGGGTTGCATAGGCAATTTCGGCTTCTCGCGCCAACTTTGCCTCTGGCAAATTTGTCATACCAATGATGGTTGCGCCCCAACTGCGATGCAGATTGGATTCTGCCTTGGTCGAAAAAGTGGGACCTTCCATGCAAATGTAAGTGCCGCCGCGATGGAGAGTGACCTCGGTAAGCCGGGAGCTTTCAACGGCATCCGCTAAAATCTGTGCCAACTTCAAACAGACCGGATCGCCAAAGGCAACATGGGCAACAATGCCTTGCCCAAAAAAGGTGGAAATTCGATTTTTAGTGCGATCGATAAATTGATCCGGCACCACCATATCTAGCGGCTTGGCTTCTTCTTTGAGGGAACCCACCGCCGACGCAGAAATCAGATATTTTACGCCCAAACTTTTCATGGCATAGATATTTGCCCGAAACGGTAGTTCTGAGGGCAACAGGTGATGGTTGCGTCCGTGCCGTGCCAAAAATGCAACACGCACCCCGTCTAGGCTGCCCACAATCAAAGCATCTGAGGGTTTACCAAAGGGCGTGTCGATCTGAACCTCTTCTACGTCTTTGAGCGCCTCCATTTTATAGAGTCCGCTGCCGCCAATGATCCCGATCGCCGCTTCTGTCATCGTTCGTTTTCCCTAGATCCCGCCCAATAATCCTTGTCATTCTACTATCTTGCTTGCCATGAGTGCGTTACCTGCCGCGATCCGCATCTTGGGCGATCGCTCAAGATTGCGTGTCACCTTTCGCCAACTCTAATCTCTGTGCCCTCAGTGATTTTCCCTGTATGGCAGTGTGAGGAAAGGTCAAGACAACCATCCGTTATTCCTTATTTCTTCAGGATCTTTGTGTGCCTTAACCCTATTCATCCATTGCTATGAAGATGACTTTTTATCTAAACCTTTTGATTTTCTTAACCTACTGTTATATTTTTGTTTGTTTTCACTTAACTGCCCGAAAGGTACTGTATAGAAGGCTAGTCAAGCGAACAATGACGCAGTTCGTTGTATTCATTACTACGTCTTTAATTAATTAATTAAGAACGTAAAGTGTTTTCAGGGGTATAAAGCCTTTGGATCTTGTGTTGATCGGCATTGATAAGCGGTTGAGTTCAAGTTTATTGTCACGATTATTTGCTGTGCTTGTGCAAGTTTTTTCAATAGCAGGCATTTAATGCACTACTATGTTTATCGAGTTGGATGTGAGGATTGAATATGTCGCGTATTATTTGGAATTCTTTTTGGTTAGCTCCTGCTTTATTGGGAGCAACTGCGCTCTCAGCTTTTGCCCAAACGTCCGCAGTTCAACCAGCATCACAGGATTCTGTGATGAATCAGGTGTCTGCTTACAGCGCTGAAGGGCAGCCTGCGGCTACTTTAGGGCAGGTTACCTCTGTCTCTCAATTGACTGATGTTAGACCGACAGATTGGGCATTTCAAGCCCTGCAATCTTTAGTAGAACGCTACGGTTGCATCGTAGGCTACCCCGACAGAACCTTTCGCGGGAATCGTGCTACAACTCGGTTTGAATTTGCGGCGGGCTTGAACGCCTGCTTAGACAAAATTCAAGAATTGATTGCAGCGGCAACTGCTGACTTCGTGAGGAAAGAAGATTTAGAAGTTGTGAAGCGACTTCAAGAAGAATTTGCGACTGAATTAGCAGCATTGCGCGGTCGGGTTGAATCCCTCGAAGTTCGGACTGCCACCCTCGAAAAACAACAGTTCTCCGTTACCACCAAGCTGAACGCTGAGGTGATTTTCGGTGTTGCTGACACCTTTGGCGAAAGAGCATTTGTTAATGGAAACGGTGCCTTCTTGAGCGGTGTGAACGCAGGGAATGTTAATGCCCTGAGAGATGACCAAACTGAAACCATCTTTGGAGACAGAGTTCGGCTAAACTTTGATACCACCTTCACAGGTAGAGACCTATTGCGGACTCGCCTCCAAGCCAGAAACCTTACGCCCTTCGCTGGCAACTTCACTGGCACCAACGAAACCCGCTTGGGATTTGACGGTAGCAACAATAACTCCGTTGAGATTGACGAACTGTTCTATCGGTTTCGATTGGGCGACAAGCTGACCGTTCAAATCGATGCCAACGCTAACGAGTTTTATGACGGCATGGTTAGCCGCCTATCTCCCTTTGGTAGCGGCGGCGCAGGTGCAGTTTCTCGCTTTGGTCGATTCACCCCTAACCTGCGAAATGCGAATAACGGCGCGGGCGGTAGCTTTAGATATGCCTTTAGCCCCAAGCTCCTTTTCGAGGGTGGCTTTATTTCTGACCAAAGCTCTGGAACCACGAGCGGAAGCAACATCCCTAGTGAGAAGAATGGCTTATTCAGTGGTGGCTTTTCGGCACTTGCTCAACTAGTGGTTCGTCCCGTTACCGGATTAGATGTTGGCTTGTTCTATGTTCGCTCCTACTATCCCGGTAGCAACACTACCTTTGGTCAGCCTACCCCCAACATCACTGCCAGCACCGGCACGAGCAATGCTGCCAACCCGTTTAACGGTAATGCGACTACCACCGACACGGCTGCGGTTCAAGCGCAGTGGCGGGTAGCTTCCAAAATTGCAGTGGGTGGCTGGTATGGCTACACCTGGGCTAACAGCCCCACTGCGAACAGAGAAGCTCAGCTTCAAAACTGGGCAGCCTTTTTGTCATTCCCTGATTTGGGTGGCAGAGGCAACTTGGGTGGGGTTTTATTTGGCATGACCCCTCGCGTGACGGACAACAACTTCCGGATCGCAGGTCAGGGTCGTCGAATTGATAGAGACCCACCCTTTCACCTAGAAGGGTTCTACCGCTTCCGGATTAATGACAACATTGCTATTACTCCGGGTGTGTTTGTGTTGTTCAATGCTGAAGGCAACCGCCGCAACGAAACCCAGTATGTGGGCGTTGTTCGAACCACCTTCACCTTCTAAGTTGATTTAGTTAGTAAATTTAGGCTGAGGCACCCTTCATTTTTGTAGGGTGCCTTTTTGCATAAAGGTTTATGAAGTAGGAAACCTTAGCAAAGAATTCAAAGGATTGATAGCGTAAAAGAATTTCTTGAATCATTTTCTGGAAAAGAATTGTGATTAAATACATGAATCCCAAAGATCAACCCAATTTTTCCAACCTTCTGAACAGTCTGAATCTAGGGCTTTAATTAGGGTTTGGTTTTTGGAAAGTCAAGTTTAGTGTGAGGAAAAAGTGTCTAATATGCTAAAAAATTCCTGGTTAATTAGTTCGATCGCTCTGAGTACTGCTCTAGCTATCCCCGTTTCAGCCAGCGCGACTGAAAAACAAGCAGTTTCTAGTGCAGAAACCACCTCGGCGGCTGAGCCAAATTTAGAGATCGCTTTACCTGCTCCAGCTCCAGCCGTGATTCAAGCTCAATCGGCTCCAGTTTTAATGGCAATGGAGCTAGAAGTTAGTCCCGCAATGACCCAAGTTACATCTGTTTCTCAACTGACAGATGTAAGACCCACGGATTGGGCATTTCAAGCACTGCAATCGTTGGTAGAACGTTACGGCTGCATTGTGGGCTATCCAGACAGAACTTTTCGAGGTAATCGTGCTTTAACTCGGTTTGAATTTGCCGCTGGTTTAAACGCTTGTCTTGACAAAATCCAAGAGTTGATTGCCGCTGCAACGGCTGACTTTGTTAGAAAAGAAGACCTGGAAACCGTTAAAAAGCTGCAAGAAGAATTTACGACTGAACTGGCTGCTCTTCGAGGTCGAGTTGAAGGATTGGAAGTTCGCACTGCCACCCTTGAAAAACAACAGTTCTCCACTACTACTAAATTGTCGGGTGAGGTGATTTTCACGATCGCCGATGCCTTTGGTAACCTTCCCAGAGATGGCGAGATCAACACCGTCTTTAACAATCGGGTTCGCCTTAATTTTTTGACTAGCTTCACAGGAAAAGATCGCTTGCGGATTCGGCTTCAAGCGGGTAACGCCACCCGCCTTCTCAGCAATCCCACCATTCCCAACGCGCAGAATAACTACCAACGCACCAATGAGGGCAACTTTCCCTATGACGGCGGGGGTATTGCGGCTGGCGGTGTGGTCACCGATTCAAACAACGGCAACAACAGCGTATTTCTAGATGTGCTAGATTACCGCTTCCCAGTTGGGGATAACATCACCGTTTCGGTGTTTGGCAATGGGGCGTTGCACCATTACTATGCTGATACCGTTAACCCCTTCTTTGACGGGGGGGGCGGAGGGCAAAATGCTATTTCTCGATTTGCTGAGCGCAATCCAATCTATCGCATTGGTCCGTTTGGTGCTGGGGTTGGCGTGAATCTTAAGCTAAACGATAACTTTAAGTTTGATGTCGGCTATATTTCCAATACCGCCAACAATCCGGGAACCGATGCTGGGCTATTTAATGGCAACTACTCAGCTCTAGCGCAGTTAGTCTTTAGCGGCGGTACTAAGTTTAAGCTTGGACTGACCTATGTTCGTGGCTATGAGAGAAATAATCCCGGTTTAACCGCTGGCAACAACCTAAATTTCGGTGGAACAGGCACAACGTTTGCCAACTTGAATAACAATTCATTACTTCGAGGGCGATCCTTTCCAGTTGAAAGTAACTCTTTTGGCGTTCAAGCCTCCTTCCGACCCACTCCTGGCATCGTCATCAACGGTTGGGGAGGGTATACCGATGCCAATATAATTGGCTTAGGGGGTGCAGATATCTGGAATTTTGCCCTTGCTGTGGGTTTTCCAGATTTGGGCAAAAAAGGTAACTTTTTGGGCTTTGTTGGCGGAGCAGAACCCACCTTGAGAGGGATTGGCTTTGCTGGCTCTAACCTAAGTCCAGCCTTTGCTAGCAGAAGCCAAGATTTTGCTCTCCACTTTGAGGCATTTTACAAATATCAACTCACTGACAACATTTCGATTACTCCAGGTGTAATCTACCTCCCCAGCGTCAACCAGAATGCTGGTATTCCTGGCAGGAATTCTAATAGTGATGTGGTGATTGGGGTTATACGGACAACTTTCGCGTTTTAGCTTCCAGATTTACATTTTGGTTTTTAGATTAGAGCAATGGCCCAGATGCTTTTGCGCCGAACCGCCCACCCTGCGGGAAGCAAGCTTGTATCTTGAAACTAATCAGGCGAAATGGGTCAAGAACCCTTTTGGCTTGAGAGAGAACGGTAGAAGA
>NZ_JBFPDP010000057.1:0-26827 GCF_040830845.1 Sivoneniella epilithica UHCC 1019 | reverse complement strand
CTCCAGCCATCGTCAGACTCTCAACTCTATATCCCTCAGTTTATCTGATCTGTAACTACTCCAATTTAATTTGGTATCAAAAGCCCAGATTTCAACTTCTCCAGGGGGGATTGGAAGGCGAGCCGCAAACGAGACCCAGAGACATCCCTTTCTAGCCCTCACATTATCCACAACAAGGCAAAACGTGCCAAACCTGCTGCTTCTGCTTCGTACCAATGAACCCATCAATTTCTTGGAGAACGTTCAATGCCCATGAACTACACTCTTTCAATTAGCGATATCGTCAAGCTCAAAGATCCGTATCGACCGGAGGAATGGGCACACCGCAAACCAAAGACCTAGCGGGGATTCGAGTACGGGATCGTGGTTGAAATTGTCTCGACGCAATTCACGGTCAACGGCGATCTCTACGGCAATACCCAGATTCCTCGAAATGTGTCTTTACATCTCTACGAGGCTTCTGGGCATTTATTCATCCTTCCTCAATGGATTGAGAAGAGGTTGATGATTCCTGAGTATGTGGATCATCACATTTCTGAACTGATCCTTTACAAAATTGCCACTGAGACTGGCTATGTTCCAGTCGCCGATCCACCCAACTGGGATAGTGTATGGGATGAGGAAATGAGCATCCTGAAAGAATTTGAGTATCAAATCAGCATTGAGAAACTTGACTCTCAGGTTCTCAATACATCAGGACTGGGGCACAAGCGGAGACATCGCATCGCTCCAGTCTTTTTCTATTGCAGTTCTACTAACAAAGAAAAAGGACTATAGCAACCGCAACTGCCCCAGCAACTCAAGTTTCGTCTGCACAAAACTTTGTTGAGGAGATAGTTGAATAAACTTGATCGCACAGGAGCCGCAAAGTGCAAGGTAGCCACCATTACCATCGGACATTGCTTTCATGATAAAGGGCTGAATTGGATCGCAGGTACTTTCTGATTTTTGGTTGCGATCGCGCAGGCGCTGACTTGTCAGTTCGCCCAACAAATCAAGCCATTGCGCCTTTCCAATCCGCCCCATAAAATCACTGAGCGTTTCCCTAGGTTGAAGACAATCTCGCTGACAAACAGGATTTTGGCATCGCCAGTTTGCAGATTCTTTCGCCTGCCGTCGAGCCACTTTATCAACCACCTTCCCTGACATCCAATTACTCCTCAACCATTTCGCTATTGGGCAAGGGCTGTTGAACCCTATCCAACCGCCCTAATCTCTCCCCCATTCTGGTTCAACTTTTTGATTTCGGCATACCATCCAATAGATTTAGCTTGCAGTGACTAGGCACTTGTGGCAAGGTAAAGCCGTATTAACACGTCCGATCAGCCCAATAATTTGGCTTCCGTTGGAGATCCATCACGGCAATCACCAAGAGGCGATCGCCTCGACTTTGATAGATAATGCCATACGGAAATCCCAACATTCGGCAGCGTCTTGTGTTTGCAGATAATTGCGCCCAAGCTTCCGGGAAATCCACAATCCGCTCAAGTGCCCGCTCTACTTCATCCAAAAAGGCATCTCCCAAATCCTGACTGATGGCATCGTAATAATCAACCGCTTCCTGCAATTCTCTTTGGGCTGCCGGATGAAAGTCATACCCCATTAGCGATGCCGAGAGCGCAGTTCGCCTAAAATCTGTTCACCGGGAATCGCTGCAACTTTGCCTTGATCAACTGATTGAACCCGTTGCTCGGCTTCCTCTGCCCAGAGTGCATCAATATCTGCCTGCGGTTCGGCATCCAAACTTTGCAGCAAATGTTCAGCCAGCATTGCTCTCAAGTTTGGTGAAAGAGCCAGGGCAGCACCCAGAACTTCATTGTAGGCAGCAGGAACCATACGCAATACTCTCAGGCTAATCATGCTAAACGGGCAGCAAGACTGCCTTTCTTAAAGATATTCTAATCGGTTTATCGCTATCAGCCACCCCAAACGTCTCAATACCGCTTCTTTAAAGGATATTTCGTCCCATGCCCTGAAGTCAGGATTTTGGATGCCCAGATTTTTCTAACCTGCCCCGGAGCAAATCAAGCACCTGTTCACCCAACTGTTTATCCTGCTCCAGTAATCGCGCCGTCGCTTCAACCCAATCACTGACGGACACATCGTGTTGATCGGACAACTGGCGCAAAACTTCCCATGCTTCATCGGTCAAACCGAAGACATGCTCTTTCTTGACGCTACCCCACCGGGGAAGGGGAACGCGGCGATTGCCTTCAAGATTGCGATGGGAGTTGGGGTTACTCCCTTTTCCGCGATAGTGTGCGATCGACATGGCGGCTCTAATACATTTGCTCTGTTAACTTCACCCTAAAGCATTTTACAAACGCTTGACATTCTGACAAGAAAATCTATCCATAAGTAGTACTATTGTATTGATATTTCTTGGATACCCTGGTATTCTTAAGAAAGGCTTGATACCTCCCTCTAACCTGCTTTTCTTCACATTTAACGGCGATCGCATTTATCCCATCCCTGCAATCTTTTCGCCCCACCTATACTCAACAGATTGTTTAGCCAGACTGCATTTAATTGAGTTCTTGTTGCCACATCATAAACCCACCCATTTCTTCGAGGAGCCATGCCATGTCTCACTTCTCTGACATTCGGACTCAACTCAATCACCCACAAGCCCTTGTCAAAGGGTTACAGGCAATGGGATTTGATGTGCAAGCGGTGACACTGACCCCTGAAATGAGCATTAAAGACATCCAAGCGGCTGAGATCGCCTACCACAATAGCTACGGAGATTCTCGCCGTGCCCATATCATTGCGCGTCATCGGCAATTGATGAACAACCGCACTGCGATCGGCTTTCTTTGGGATGCCGTTGCCAATCTCTACACCCTTCAGTGTGACCCATATGAAATTCGTCATAGTCAGTTTGGGCGAGAGTTTGACTATACGCAACTACAAGATGCCGCAATTAAGATTTTGCTTAATCAGCAACTTCAGATGGAGCACGATCGCGCTGCCGTACTGCTGAAGTTCCCAGCGAATCAGTACACCATCACTGAACAACGAATTGAAAACAAAATTACGTTGACAATCAAGCCAAAACAACAACTTCAAACCATTGGCAGCGCCATTTAAGGGGCATCCTACCGATTCATTTATCCTTGAGAACAACTATGCAAACTCCCACAATTATCATCACTCTAGAACTGGGTCAGTCCATCAAAGCAGAAGTTAAAGGAGTTCAGGGAGAAGGCTGTAAAGCACTGACCAAACCGTTGGCAGAACTGGGCACAGTGGAGAATTTCACTCCCAAACCAGAGTTTTATGACCAGCCCATTGTTCAGATCAATACGTTGACTCAAAGTCTGTAGGAGAGTTGCTCAATGCCCTTGGATATTTCCCTGATCAGAAACCGTTTGGATGCCGCTTCGGGCGTGCTTGCAATTAATAGTCCCAACGCCGTTGAAGATGAACTGGTCACTAAACTGCTGCTAGAAGTTGCCCAACCGTTGGAGTACAAACCTTACTATTGGAACCTGAGCAAATCATTGCGGGAAGTCAGCCTCACCCGCGATAAAAGCGGCAAGATTACGGGCATCAAGAAAACTCCAGTCCCAGACTACACCACCGATAACCCAGTGACCGGGCTATTTCAGTTCATTCGCGACTGTAAAGATCATGCCCTATTTTTGATTGCCAATGTGCAGGAGTTTCTGCCGGGAGGAATGCAACCGAACGTCTTTGTTCTGCAAGATCTGATTGACCTCTGCCGGGAGATTAAGCGATCAGATAAGCGCATCATTCTGTTGGGCGATCGCCTGCGGTTAAGTCATCACTTTGATGGTGCGATTTTTGAAATTGATAATCCCCTACCGACTGAGGCGGAGCGGGAAAGCAACCTGGAATTTCGACTCGCTGATATCAAAGCCCAGTCCAAAGGCAAGGTGAAGTTCAATCTATCGAACCAGGGGCGGCAAAACCTGATCCGAGCGATGGGCGGGATTACCAAAGAAGAAGCTGATGATTTGTTACTGGAAGCCGCGATCACTGATAAGGCGATCACTGATGGCACTGGAGAATTTATCAAACTTCGCCGCAGCGCTAAGTTGCGAAAGCGGGGAGTTGATATTCTCGAACCCCCTCCGGTCAAGGCGGTTGGACTGGAGAACTTAGACCGATGGCTGGAGCGCAAGGCAAAGATGTTTAGCCCCAGGGCACAGGAGTATGGGCTGGATCTGCCCAATGGTTGCCTGATTGTGGGACCACCGGGAACGGGAAAGACCTTGACAGTGAAGAATATGGCAGCTACTTGGGAAATGCCTGTTTTCGTTATGAACATTGGACGCATGATGGATCGACATGTGGGTGGTAGTGAGGAGAATATGGATCGGTTTTTGAAGGAGATTGAATCTCAGACAGGCATTCTGTTTATTGATGAATTAGACAAGCAGTTCGCCGCGATCGCCGTCAATGCCTTGGGCGGGGATGGTGGCACCAGTCAGCGAATGTTTGGCACGTTCCTGCAATGGCTCAACGATAAACGAGAAAAACGCATCCCGATTTTTGTGGCTGCCACTGCAAACCGGGTGGATCATTTGCCTTCTGAATTTCTGCGCGATGGTCGCTGGGATGCCAAGTTTTATGTGGGCTTACCTCGTCAGAAAGCCAGAGCCGAGATTCTGAGCGTCCACCTGGAGCGTCGCAAGATTGAGTTGTCAAAAGACGCGATCGCTCGAATTGCCGTAGCCACCGATGGGTTTAATGGGGCGGAACTAGAGCAGTTGGTGATTACCTGTGCTGAAGCCGCCTTTATCGCTGATCGTCCCGGACAGGTGAGCCTGGACGAGTTGATTGAGGCAGCAATGGTTGCCCCGGTGCAGAGCCGTAACCCAGATGAACAAGAAAAGTTACGTCAACTAGAGGATTGGGCGCGGCAGTCTGCCATTCCTGCCTCCCTGGAAGCCGATGAAACGATAGAAACAGCAGAATACAGTTCCGATCGCCGCGCTCGATTCTAATACAAGTTTAGATTTTGGGTTTTGGAGTTTCAGCTATGACAACAAGGACTCGTCCCGATTTAAGTAAGGCAATCCGCACCGTCAAACTCATTTGTGTCAATGCCACCACCAATAGTAATAAGCAGTGGGCAGCCTGGGTACTACCAGATGGCACTTTGTATGTAGAGTACGGGCGGGTCAACTACGCTCAAAAACCTCATGTCTATTCCTGTCGTTCGGTGGCGCTGGCGGACAACAAATTAAACCAGCTCCTCGCTGAGAAGCGCAACAAAGGGTATCGCCCAGTGCAGGTGGAAGACCAACCTCAGATCTTCCTTGACTTCAATCAGTTAGGCAGTGACTATGCTGAGACAGTTCGAGAAAAAATTGACCAACTGGCATCAATGGCAGAACCTGTAATTAACCATACGGCGATACGGTTTGATCGAGATCGCGGCGTGTTTGTGACGCAGATGGGCACTGTCTCTCGCCAAACCTTGACTCAGGCGACGATGGCGCTGCAAAAAATCAAAGCCAGTCTCAATGGAGCGATTCGGCGTGGCTACGAAAGCTCACCCTACTTAGATGCAGTTGAGCAGTACTTAAGTACTGTCCCTTTGCCTATTGGGATGAAGCTTGAAGCCCGTCAGGTACTGGGAAACCTAGATCAGATCACTCAGCAATTTGGGATGTTGCAAACTTTAGAAGGTTGCCTGGGCAAGGTTGAAGAAATTCGGATAATGATTGAGCAGGCGATCTCTTGGGGTGGGGCGGTCGGCAGTGATGAACGTGCCCGCTGGTTAAATTGGGGAGCAACAGAGGAGATAACTGAAATGGAAGAACAAACTGCTTTGGCGGGGGATGAGCGTGCCTGTTGGGTTAGATGGTAACTAAACATCAACTTTTCAAGCGGGGACAACTTTTTTGGCAGCATATAAACCTCCCCCCAGGCTCTGCCATTTACCCTCCTTCTTACCAATAGAGAGCACGCTGGCTAATGACACTTTCGCTCGCTTAAAGTCTGAAGCAGAGAGGCTGCCGTACATCTGACTGAGCAGTTCATTTAGGTGCAGTGGCTTTGTCGTGCTTTCTAAAATTTGATTCACTGCATCGGTGAGAGTTCTTCCCTTTGCGGCAAGGATTGGAGATAAGAAGACGTTGAAATTTCCACAACTGGAGTCTTGAAACGATGAGTATTCCGATTCTATGCTGAACTTGTTAAAAAACAGCAGAATTTGAATAGTGAACCTTAGATGTAAACAAGGAAGCCTTATGCTGTGAAGCAGAGGAAACAGATCTCGTAACCCATGAATCAAACTCAAGCGCATCCCAAGGTGGTCGTCGTTGGAGCCGGGTGGGCTGGCTTAGGAGCCGCGTATCACCTGGTAAAGCAGGGGTACGATGTCACGCTCCTAGAAGCAGGGGGCTATCCGGGTGGACTGGTGGCAGGGTGGAAAACGGCACAGGGACGCTCGGTTGAAGCAGGCATTCATGGCTTCTGGTATCCTTACCGCAATATTTTTGCCCTGGTGAATCAACTGGGCTTAAGCCCTTTTACCGATTGGACGCGCTCCTCTCAATATTCGCCAGCAGGCTTAGAAGTAGAATCGCCGATTTTTCAACAGGAACCCCGGCTACCCACGCCATTAGGTACTTTTTTGTATACCCAATTTAAGCGACTACCCTTGAGCGATCGCCTCTCTGCCCTACCTTTGCTTTATGCAATGGTTGATTTTGACAACTCCGATGCCGCATGGCGACGGTATGACCCGATCACGGCTCGTGAACTCTTCAAACAATTTGGCGTGTCTGCACGGCTTTACAAAGAGTCGTTTGAGCCAATGTTGCTGGTGGGCTTGTTTGCACCGGGAGAACACTGTTCAGCGGCGGCAGCCTTGGGAATGCTGTACTACTTTATCCTGGCACATCAACCCGATTTCGATGTGGTCTGGTGTCGCGGGACGGTGGGAGAAATGATTTTTCGCCCCTGGGTAGAGCAACTTGAGCACGCTGGTGGACGGGTGCTAACCCAACGTCGAGTTACCGATGTCATCATCCACACTCAAGAGGAAAGGGGAAATGCCAAACCGCAGGTGACTGGCGTGGTATGCGGGGAAGAGGTGTTTGAGGCAGATGCAGTGATTTTTGCAGTGGGTGTCACCGGAATGCAGAAAATTGTGAGTAGTAGTTCGACGCTGCGTCAATTCCCTGAGTTCTGTAACCTGATGAATTTGGGTGCGATCGATGTTCTGGCAACTCGACTCTGGTTTGATCGCAAAGTTTCGGTGCCCTTGCCGTCGAATGCCTGCTTTGGGTTTGATGCCACTACCGGATGGACATTTTTTGATCTCAACGCCTTGCACGACGAATGGAAGGATGCACCGGGCAGTGTAATTGAGGCTGACTTTTACCATGCCAATCAACTGTTACCGATGAATGACGAAGACATCATTGCTAAAGTACACCATGATCTAACGACCTGTGTTCCCCAGTTTCATGATGCCAGGGTGATTGATAGCAGTGTTATCCGATTGCCTAAAGCGGTAACACACTTTTCTCCTGGAAGCTATCAGTACATGTTGCCTAGAAGGACCAGTTTCACCAATGTATTCATGAGTGGGGATTGGATTATTACTCGTCATGGTTCCTGGTCGCAGGAAAAAGCCTATGTAACTGGGCTTGAGGCTGCAAATCAGGTAATTGAGCGCTTTAGCATAGGGACACCTGCCCCAATTATTGCGGTTGAACCGGATGAACCTCATATCGACCTTGCCCGTAATGCCAATCGTGCCATCAGAGATACGCTCAGCCAGTTTTTACCCACTCCCTGGCTTCCTTAAACTAAAGCGAGATCCCATCAATGGACAGCAACACTCGCCAAGCAAAACTGCGACAAAAACTGCGTCAATTGAAGCAGCAGCATGACACCCAATTTGCCAAGCAGATAATCGAGCAATTAGGGATTTCAGGCGATCGCGTAACCTGGCTACTGCCAGATGATCCGCAGGCGAGCGACTGTGGGGAGTGGTTGAAGCGATCGTTCCCCTGGCAGTGGTCGCAAATTGATTGGGCAAACGTTCCCGGCAGTATTTGCTATCAGTGTCAAAAAGAGCCGCAGCTTGTAGCAGCGTTCGAGCAACTTTGCCAGCAGTTTCAATTAGGCAATCCAATGGTGACAGTGATCTGGTTCAACGCCCGCAATCCCATTTTGCAGATGCAGCTATCGACGGTGCAGCAGAACGCTCTTGCCCTGTTCAGCCACGACTGGGATACCTGGATTGGGTCACCTCAAGCAGGGTGGTGCATTGAGTACCATCATGAAGGAACGATTTGCTTTGGGTACGGCGCGATCTCAGATGGAGCTGCTTGATGGAAGGGGAGTCATCCAACAGAAAACTCGGTGTAGTGACGCATCATCGGTGGATCAAAGCCCAAAACAATATCGTGCTTTGGCACGCCTAACTCAACTAACTTGTTCGCAATGCCAACTTCTGTGCCATCCTGTTGAATCCAAATCTTGCCATCAATAACATCAAGGTGCAGAACCACACCATAGACCCGCTTTGATCCGCGCCAACCCACATAGACCAATTGGTAACGATCTCGTTCAGTATCAAACAGAGTTTCGGCGTGAATGCGCTCATCCCAAACTGACTCGGCATGTTGAGTCAGCAATTGCCGAATAGACTGGCGGTAAGTGTCTAGTGTAGCTCCGGTTGCCAACGTTCAATTACCTCCCGCTCAAGATCGTAACTTAAAAGATAAAGCTGATTTTGCCCAACAAGGTCTTGGATGAAAGACGTTGCAAAAAATAGTTCGTAAATGCTACTGGGTACTGCCAAATATAACATTCGTTCTGGTTCCTGAATTTGTAGAGCCGCACGATAGGCGATGAACTGTCCAAGCGCACCATAGAATTGTGAAATCTTTGATGGTCCTAAAAAGCTTTTGATTTCAACTGCAATTTTTTGCTCTCCTCGCTGAGCGGCAACAACTTTCTCGGCACCCAGGTCGATCGCTAAGTCAAAGCTACCTGCTTGAAGAGGATAGGGGTCATGAGTGATGAGCCACCCATCTTTCTGGAGGGCAGTAATAACAATCCCGTGAAAAGCATCTTTGGCGGACACAGCGACAGATTATTGACTAAACCACTACAAACCCTTCTCTATTTTGGTGCAACTTCTTAATTTCGGCAGATTTTAAGAGCTACAGGGGTTGGCGATTAACAACTTGTTAAAGGAAGCAATCTGCAATCCAGCCAACTTGATAAGCCTTCAACTTGTTTTGAGCCGTTGAATCGGTTGTTGGAGCCAGCGGCATCGGGTTAATCGATTCATACCACACGACCCCATCACTTTTGATTCTTTGCCCGGTCAGCCAAATCGTTTGTCCAGACTCAACAGCGCCCAAAATTGCACTGGAATCTAGCGTCGGATACTGCCTGAAGTTCGCCCCGCTGCTAGGTGATCCATTGCAATAGGCAGGAATCTGATAGGTTCGATAAGAATCTTTCCATCGACTACCGGGGTTACCAGATGCACTTAGGGATGGATTGGCTTTGGGCACATAAGGAGTCAGTTCAGAATTAGGGATGGTTATCTGCGGACTTATTTCTCCTTGTGTTGGATGATTAGTCAAAGGTAGATGACCAGACCCATAAGCACCTCTGGACTCTTTTGTATTGGCATAAAACGCAACTCCAGCCACACCTACTACCACAAGACCTGCCATGGTCAGTAGCGAGTTGAATAACTGCTTTCCTCGTGCTGATGAAGTGCTGTTCGTCATCATTGACCTCCTTGTTAGGAGAAAGAATGTCCACTGAGAAATGAATACTAAAGTTGTTCAAAACGCTTTAGCTAAAACTTACTGATTCATGTCTTTAATCAGTTTCTCGACTAAATTCTTGACTCCTCCTTTGCCGTTGTAAGGCTTGGAGTGTGGGTTAATAGCGTTCCCCCAAATTGCCGTGCAAATCTCAAACGGCTTTGTGTACCCTTGCCCAATGAGTTGAGTGATTCGCCCCTTGGCGCTCTCGAATAACCTGCCTGGTTTTGCCGTAGAAGACCAGGGCAAAACATACAGACTATCTATCTCACGTGCGACATCACTCGTAGGAGTTGCAGGGAAAGAAGGAGAGGATTGATCAAGGTTTGTAGCGGAAGTGAGATCTGTATTTTGAGGGTTAAATGGTGGCGAAACCTTACCATCCTCCCCAAGCCTCTCAACCTCCCCAACCTGGTCAACCTGGTCAAAACCTGCTTCCGGTGGGGGGATATCCGAGGAAGATCTGTCAACCTCATCAGGTTGCCAGTCTTGATCCTCACTAAAACCTTGATCAACCTGCCCCAAACTGTTATCTGAGGAAGCTTTTAGGTCATCTTGAGAGCTATCTTCACCCTGGTTAAAGCCCAATCCTTGAAGTAACTGTGCCACTTGTTCAGGAGGAAGGTTGTTCAGGTAAGGGAGCTTTAAATCAAACTCCCCCAAGGGTGAGTCCTCAACCTGATCAACCTCAGAGTCAGCAGAGGGATGAGACGAATCAAAGGTTGTCTTAGGACGAGTCTGGTCATCAGGATTGATAGCATCTAATTCTTCATCCCCAATGGTTCCATCGACGGCTTCTGGTTCAGATAATTGGGAGGTAGTAACGCCATTAACGGCATAGGTGGCAGGCGTAGGCATGGAAGCAATAAAGGGACGTTTTCCAGGCATTTTAACCAGACAAAAGTATGAATCGCCGCGTGCAACCCGCAGGTGATATTGAGCCAACCAAAACTCTTTATCAGTGGAGCTAACTTTGCCTTTCAATTCTTCCTCCAAAGCGCGAGGAATGTTCTCGCCGATGAAGATGTTGACGGATTGATCAAAATCATCGCGGTTGAGTCCTAAACGGCTACACAAGGGGGATTGTGCAACGTATAAAACCTTCAGCCCTTTACCTTTTTTCTTAGTCAGCCCACGCCCCAGTTTCAAGCCTTTCCGCAACATCCGCGCCAGGTTTCGTTGCATCGAGAGTTGCCCGCGTCCAGGGGGATCAATGTCATCTCGCAATCGAGCTTCATCCATCAAGATTTCGGCTTCATCAAGGGCAAAGAGTTCTGCTGGAAATTCTCGAATTGCTCTCCCTGCGTCTTTATCTAACCGCGCTTGAATAAAGCGAGAATCCACTAATCGCTCCAGCTTGCCCACCCCAACTAAGCACTCCTCAGATCCCTTAAAGTTCGGTTGAAAGGTCGTCCATTCGGTAAAGGGATATTTGGGATCAGCTAGAGTGACGCTTAACGTGCCAAACACGGCTTGCAGCGACCCAACCAGGTTATCTGCCAGGGCAGATTTACCAGAGTCAGTCGGTCCAGTAATCCGAAAGTGATTGCCTATTTCTGCGACCACCAGCAGCCAATCGGGTTCCGCTTCAAGGACTTGCGGTTCTTTCGCCCGTTTACGCTCTTGGGCTTGAGCTTCCCAATCAATTCCAGAGATGTCGATCGCAAGCTGAATGCCGCCATAGACCATTTCTGCTTGAGGCTTGGAGGCACAGCCATTGACGACATTCTTGATGCCATCAAGCAGCTTGGTTTGAATCAGCTTAAAGGCATCGACTAGATTAGTAATGTATTCCGGTTCATCGTCACCCCGGTTCTGGTTGAGCACCGGATCAATCGGGAGAATGGTGAAGGTGAGGTCAAACTGGTTGTGAGGCTTGGGTTCTACCACAGGACGCTTGGCGATAATGCCATGCCTATAGAGTAGGTCAATCACCTTATCTGCCAATAGTTCTTCGTGGGTGGCACCAGGGGTTTTATCCGGCTGCTTGAGCTGATAGGCTTCGGTCATTGCCTTATTTGCCAGAGCCGAATAAAGCTGTTCGCGCTCAGACCACAATCGCTCAAAGTTTGCCATCATCTGGGCTTCAAGCTCTTTGAGCCTTGTCTCTTCTGCCAGCACCCGCTGCTCCAGTTGGACATCAAAAGCCAGTTCGAGATCGCGTAATGCCTGTTCCCGCGTTTGAAGCTCCTGGAGATGCTCTTGATATTGCTGGGCAAGACTGGTTTCTAAAGTCACTTCTCGTGACTCTAGAGCCTCTTTTTGCTGGGTTAAGGACTGTCTTTGTTCCGCTAGCCAATGGTCCAGTTGCTGGTGCTCTGCTTGAAGTTGCTGTCGCTCAAGTTCTAATTGCTCCTGCTGGCGCTGGAACTGCATTTCTTTGAGGGCAATGTTGTCTCGCTCCTGGTTCAGTTGCTCCAATGCGGCGGATTGTACCTGGGTCAACTCCAGGTTTAGAGCCTCTACTTGTTGCTGCCACAGGGTTGCATCCCCTTGCGAGTGCTCCATCTGGGTACGGAATTGCCCAAGCTGTTGCTGGTGACGATAGGTCAACTGATCTACTTGTGCTTGAGCGGCGGCAAGATACTGCTGATGAATTGTTTGCCGATCATCTTGATGCTGAAGTTGCAGCTGATACAGGTGGCTTTCGTATTGCTGCTTTAAGCGAGTTGCGGTCGTGGTAATAGCCTCTTGAACCTGCATCTCCAGGCTATTTTGCAATTTTTCTTCCTCCTCCTCAACCTTGCTGTACAGAGCAACGGCGGCAAACGCGGACGTTAAGCCGCCCCATTGCAACAGATTCCAGAACCAACGGTTGTTTGGGTCAGATGGAATCACAAAGGTAAAAACAGCGGCGATCGCCAGTGCCGTTAACCCATGCGCGGTTCGTTTGAGGTAGCCGGCATCGGGTTCTGACGGAGCGATCACAGCAGACGCACCTTCATACCGGGTGTTCTCATTAGTCGTCGAGAATTCCGGAGGTGCGCCACCATAAAACTGATCAACCATATGAACCTCGCGTTGGCTTGCATTGAAAAGAAAGACAGGTTAGCCAGGGAGCATGAATTGCCAAAGACTGAGGGCAAACCCTGCTAAACCTGCTGGAGCATAGAGGTTGAGGGAGGTTTGATAGTCTCTCCAAAATCGGCTTCCCTGAAGCACCGTGGAATAGAAAAGCATCAGCCCACCCAATAAAGTAACCAGGAAAATTGCCAGGTTGGGCAGCGGGAGTTGTGATTCCAAAATCCACTGCACCAGCGTCGTGCTGCGGTTTAGCAAGAAGAAGGTGGCAACGGCGATCGCTAAGCGGTTCATTAGCACTCCAAATCGTAAAAAGCTGCTTCCAGGCAGAGGTTGAGAAGATCCATCGAGGCAATGGCAAGATGGGGAACAACGGCAGCCCTTATTGAAACAACTGCCGGACATTGCCCTCGAAGCCCCGTTCAACTTTGGTGGCTTTTGCTCCAATCCCTCCAGTGGAGTAGTTGGCAAACTGCGAAATCAACCCGCGCAGTTTCAAGATTTCCTGGTCGTCCAGATTCTTTTGATCCGTCGAATCCACCTTCATCTGCATGGCTGCAAGCTTGGCAGCAATTCCCTGACGATGGAGATCCCATTCAAAGGGAGCCGCTGCTGCATCGTCAAATGCCATTGCCGCTTGAAACCGCTTTTGGATAAGCTTGTTGACGACCATTGAAAAGTCTTGTTTTGTCATTTCAACGCCCACTTCAGCAATGCCAACCTCAATTAGACGTTGGTCGAGCACATGGTAGTCACGAGACAGTTCACCTTGAGCGATCGCCAGCATCACGCCTCGATGTTCGCGTTTGACCTGCTCTAAAGCAACTTGAAACTCAACCTCGGTCAGGTGCCGAATTTGAGGTCGCTTTTGGTATGGCGTGATGAAGGGGCGATGGCTACTGGGTCTTTGAGAGTAGTTCGGTTCTTTCATCACATTAAATTCTCGCTTTGAGTAACATCAAAAGTTGGGTGAATTAAAGCAGCCACCGGACCCCTTGGAGGTAGGGATGAGGAGGGACGAAAGATAGTAAGCGCAGTTGAGGCAATAATCCAAGCAGCGAAGGCAACTAGGGGCATCCCCAAGCACATCGCAAAAATCAGCGTGGGTAAGTCTACCCCATCAAGCCAGAGTTCAGCGCTCTGCCGCCATCCCTGGCTTTCGTTGACTACGGCATTTGCCACTTGAACTTGAGCGATCGCGTTGCCTGTCGCTTTAACAGAACCCTGGGAAGTATCAGCAACAACCTTTTGAGCATTAGTCACTCCTTCAATCAGTTGTAAATCAGATTCTCTTTGCCACTTTAATGCGTCTAGAATCTGCTGACCATTTGGACTGGTCGGTTCAAGAACCCTTGTTGTAGCAGTGGCAGCATAAACCGCACGTTCAATTTCTGGGCGCAGAACGTTTGCCAGCTCTTGAGCCACCTGTAATCTGGGCAAAGCCTCGCCAGAAGGCAGATACGGCTGACGCTCTGCCTGATGAACATCATGAAAGCTCGTCTGGGGGAAACGAGGCTGTAGCATTCCAGGTTGACTAGGGTATTCGCTCATCACGGTGGGCATGGAATGAGTCTGAACTAATGAACTGTGAGGCACAACCTCTATTGGGGAAGAGGTTTGAGGAGTTTGGATCGGTGCAACGTGAGAAGCTTGAAATCCACCAAACGGTTGATGGGTTTGGCTCCAGGACATCAAGGCTTGCTTGAATAGTTGCCCTTCAGGAGTTCCGAGCAAGTCTGCGATTGCGTACAACCCTGCGAGGGTAATGAACGTCCGACCCAGTTGTTCAACGTAGTGTTGTCCGCTTGTTAGTCGTCCCAAAGCTTGATTGAGATAGGGTTCTCGGTCCACACCAATGCCAAACGCTCCAGCAAGCATTCGATAAGGGAACAAGGCTCCATGCTGAGGATCAAGGATGACATGCTTAATCCAGATTTGAGGGTCGTATTGGGAATTGAACGTCATGATTTATCTCCAGAAAGTGAGAGAACACCACCATTGCTAAAAGCAGGAGGTAGACAGTTGGATGAGCGTTACTTGCCATCTAAATCGCTAAGGTGCAGCAAATAAGCCGTGAGAGCCTGATTGGTTAGGTCATCAAAACTTTGGGTTGGGTCAGCATCAAGCACTTGTTGCAATCGTCGGAATAAGGGTTCTGAAATGTTGATTTCAAGAGCGATTGGAGCTTCAAGAGTGGATGTGGTCATGAATGCATCCGTTGTAATTTCAGGGAAGGGTTAGAGACGAGTTGATGACTCTGCTAGGGGAGAAGCGTTGAAGTGGGCAGTTTTGGGGCGTTTGAGGTCTGCGGCAAATAAACAACGCGCCAAGCAAGGGCACAAGTAAGCAGCAGCAACGCAGCAATCGCGATAGACATCAGGCAGTTTGCTGTTGGGGTGGATCGGCGGGGATAGACAGTAAGCCCAGCTTTTTTGCCAATTCCACTCGTGCTGAGTCGGTTGCCTGCATCATGCTGCCCATTTCCGCGATCGCTAGTTCGGTTCCCAACCGAGAGCCTTTTTGAGTGGCATTCTGTTTGAGGGCATCTTCCAGGGTCTGATCGTTGCTGACAAACTGCTGGAGAGTGCTATTCAAGCGGGTAATAGCTTCAGCAAGACGTTGTGTCGAGTCAACAACGGTTAGATTCAGGGGTTGAATCTCCTGCACAGGGAGCGGTACGTCAGACTCTTGCAGGGTAATTGCGGCGGTTGCTGGAGGGTCGGCAGCTTGACTTTGAGACGTAGAGGCGTGATACGCGGCGACCAACTCAGGGTTTTGCTCCCAAAGCTGGGCTTTCCAGGCTTCAAACGGTAACCCAGAGGTTCGATACCCACCCATCAGTTCGATGCAGAGTGGAGTATACCGCTCATCAGGCAGTTTCAAATCGGTTTCAGTAAACCAGGGGCAAGCATCTTTGACCTTTTGAAACCATTGCTGAACTGATTTTCGAGACACGCCATAATACTGGGCGATCGCTTTCGTGAACTGCGGCTCGGCTGGTCGCCAAAGGGGAGGGTGAGCATTCGTACTACCTTCGCGGGAAGTCTCAGCCACTTCACTCAAGGCTTCTGGGGTGGGTGGCAGATCGAGTTCCTGCGAAAAGGCGATCAGCTCTGTCATCGGCTCAACTGCTGATAAATCAAGGTATTCAGGCATAATTCGTAACCCTTAAGAATGTTCGCGGGCAGAAACTGGCGAAGTGGTAGGTAAAGGGTATCCAGTTCTTACGAAGAATGGTAGCATAGCTTCCGAAGCTGTCAAATAGCTTCGGAAGCTTCTCCGTTACTTACGAGGTAAGAGTATGATTTCTGCATCCCAGTTTCTCTTGTTCGATGAAATGGCTCCAACGAAGAAAGAAAAAGTAACTTTCACTTGTACTGCTGAAACCAAGCAGGCGTTGGAAGCATGGGCTGAACGGGAAGGGCGTACCGTCTCTAACTTAGTTGAGCGAATTGTTTTGACGGTACTAGTAGATCAAGAGAAGGAAAATCGCCACAACTAACTTGGCGGTGGCATCTTGATTTACTGTCCAACTTAGCTTTAAAGAGCTTTAAGTCTCTGAGTTTTTTAGTCTTACCTAGCTTTGCGTTTTTCCTGTGTGGAAACTGAAGAGACAGATTAGGGTTCAGTTTTTTCTTAAGAATTTTAATCAGGAGTAATGCAACCGAAGCCTGTCCCAAGTCAGGTCGAAAAATGCAGAGGGAAACAACGAGAAAGCGATCGCTCGTCGGACTCCTCATTACTCATTGCCCTCACCCCAGATGCAATACTGGCAATACGATCGGGCTTTGAGAGCGGTTGCAACGTCTGAAACAGCAGTGCCAGATTCACCCCCGACTCCTCATTCAGCACATAGGCAGTCTGCCGGGACTGGCTCAATGTCCTTGGGTCATACCCATTTGCCTTCAAGCACTCATAAATCGCCTGCCGTGCCTGCACCAACGCCTGTCCCTTTAGCCGCCCAATCCGCTTTGCCGCTGGGCGCTTCTTTTCGCCTGCCTTTTTATAGGCACACTGATACAACTCCAGGGCGAAGTTGTTATTGTCAGTGGGCACAACGCGAAGCTGAAATTCCTGCATAAGACGGGGGAAACACGACAGACAAGGACAGGGCAGTCACCCTACAGACCTAATATGTTACTCGTGCTGTCAAGTTTAGGCGATCAACGGGGTTCCGTCCTAACGCTTGAGCGATCGCTTCCACCTCCTGCCCGTCTGATGCCACAGGTGAGGCAAACTCAAGCACCAGTTTCAGCATCACGTTTGCCTGCACATCAGGACTACCCAACAAAACGTTGGTTGGGGTCAGAAAACTCTGGAACCCGCGCATCGATCCCTGATACTCCAACCGCACAAACTGATCTCCTGTTTGCAGCGTCACTGTCTGATCAATCTGGAGGGAAAATTTTGTCAGCAAGGGTAGGGTCGTGGTGAGCTTCCGGTAATCCATCATCTGACTCACCGAGAGTGTTAAAACGGTGATGCCTTTCACCTTATGATCGAGGGCGCGATCACTCAACCCACTAAACACACTGTTGGGTGTGCCTTCCAGGTCAAACTGCTCCGGCTTCACAGCAAACAACGTCGTGCCATTGCCGACCATAGGGCTACCACCACTGGTGCCGCCAGGACTATAAACCAAGACTTTAGCCGTGGTTTCAGCCTGCGCCGTCTCACCATTGCCGTAGTCCGCCACCACTCGAAAAACGGTGGTTTGGGCACTCTCACCCTCATACTCATCGGAGGGGCGAAAGTCTTGCTTGATCAGATTGCCGTCCTGATACAAACTGACTGTCAGTGCCCCCTGTGCCCGCCAACGCACCCGCAAAGGTTTCGTAGCCTCGGTACTCGGCATTACCTGAGCATTTAATTCCACCTCCCTCGGCTTCGGTGGCTCTAGAATGCCGCGACGGTACAGCACCATACGATCAGAAAACTCGATCGTCTCTGGCAGTGCAGGCAAACCCTCAGCCGTCTTGATGAAAACGCGCTCTCCAACCTTCAGATCCCATTGCCCGGACTGTAAACCCTGCCGCAGGGTATCGCGTAGCTTAGAGATTTCTGCGTCTAGGAGCAGATTCAGCCCCAGGTCTTTGGCAAACGCTTCTCGTAGCGCCTTGGTGGTTCAGTGATCGAGTCCAGCCGCCCAAACCTTTTGCAACACATAGGCAGGGGCAAAGGGTGGGGCATCTTCTGGGCGCATCTTCTGGCAGTCTTTGAGCGCTTTCAGAATCACATCTTGCTGGTTATTCTTGCCTTTCACGTCTCCGGAATCTTGAGCAGGCAAAGGATAGTGCATCAGCCCCTTTGCTGCTTTCACGGAATCATTCGAGGGGTAGAACAGGTGCCGATACGCATTGGTGAGCGATACACGCACATGCAGATCCATGCTGCCCGCCTTGTCTTTCAGTTGCTTCTGCTGACTCTCAGACAGGTCTTCCAGGCGATTGGGCGAGTTGAGAATATTCTTGATGGCGCGATACTCTCTGGCATTGTCGATCGCCCGTTCCAACTCCTGCCGATTCGCCACTAAAAACAGCAAGCGGTTCCGGAAGGTGCGGAACTTGCCCGATTCGCCCGTGTTGTGGAACAGGCGCTCAATCACTCCAGGCGGATCGTCCGTGGAAGACTTGACGGTTGCCTCGTCAAAGTCGATGAGACACAGTGCCACCGGGTCTGCCACATCGTCCACATCCCCTGGGTTCTCTGGAGCCGGAATCAGCTTGAAGAATTTGTCAGCAAAAATCGTGTCCCGACGCGATCGCAAATCATCTTTTGCCTCACCCCGCCCAATTTGCTCCTTCTCCTCCGCCACGATTTTGTTAATCGAGGGTTCTTCCTTGAAACGAGAGATCGAAGTAATCGGGTCATTGTCCAGATACCAGGCGACGGCACTCAGCCGTTCTAAAGCAGTGTCCACGAAACCACTTTCTAACCCTGGCGTTAACAGCGACAGATTTAATTCGGGTCGCCGAATGCCAGCCGTAATGCCCTGGTTGATGGAATGGAGGAAGATTGTCCGTCCGACCCAGGTGGCAAAGGGTGGTTTTCCCGCTGCTAACCACTCCTGGTCTTGCAATTGAGCATGGGCTTCCCGACCATCCGGGTTGTAAAGGTCGGCTTGAATGGGCAAGCGCATCAGCGGTCGCTCTAGTCGGGAGGTCAGATCGCTTGTCACTTCTTCATCGACCCCAATCGGCAGATGATGCGGGTGAATCATGGGGAGCCAGGTTGTTGGCTCTTGCCAAAGCTGTCGAATGACTCTGGCTAACAGCCGCAGAGCGCCTCTGGTGCGTTGAAAGTTAGGAATGGAGGCAAGCTTTTTCGTCAGTAGCGTGAAGAGTTCAGGATGAAAGGGATAGCTGGCTTGCACCGTTTGAGCATATCGGGCATCCTTACAACCCTCCGGTAAAGCGTTGCGGCTGGCTTTATAGGTGTGCAGGTACTCTCTGGCGGCGTTCTCCGCTGCTTGCTCACTCACACTGCTAAACAGTCGTTGCTTGACGATGTTGTAGATCTCAACGTCCGTACTGGGGCTTAACACCCGTTCCTGCCGTGCCGACGACTGCATCGCTTCGCGAATCTCTGTCGTCTCTTCGCCAAAGGTATCAGTGGAAGAAGCGAGAGTATAGACAAAAACCAAATTGTTGCTACTGGCTGCCAAATCCATTAAGGAAAATAGGAAGGCAACGACTTGCTCTGCGAGATCGCTGTTGCCCACGGTGGTCGCTTTCGCCGCTCGTAAATGTCGCGCAATCTCATCCAGCACAATCAGTGTCGGTTGCCCTTTGGTTAAGCGCTCCAAGACCACCGTACCGGGGCTGACACGCTTCTCGTCTGACCCCCGCAGTAAGCTGTAACCTTCGACGTTGCCAATCTGATAAGCAATCTCACCCCACAGCGTGTAGGTTGTGATGCCCGATTCTGGGTGATAAACACCATTGATCGGGTCGAGATCCTGACAGGCGATCGCCGCAACCTGAATTGGGCGATCTGGAATTAGGTTTAGGTCAGCAAATCGCTCTAATCCTTCAATATGTCGTCCATTTTCAGCAATGTGCCAAAGCGCAATTTCATCATGAGTTTTACCGCCGCCAAAGCTCGTTTCCAGCCGCACGATTGGAGAACCAGTCGTTGCTCCGACCAAACGCCCAAAGACTTCTGAGATTAAAGTTCTCAAGCCATCAGTTGGAAAAGTGTTAGCAAAGAAGATGCGCGGGTCTTGATAAACCTGTGGAGCTGTTCCTTCAACTACCAATCGCAGTTTGGCAGCAAACAAGTCGAGAGAAAGCTCACCTGCTAAAATTTCGTCTCTGGGGATACAGGTGTTAAAAATTGACGATAACACGGCTACGCGATCTCCTTATTCAATTCTTCCCGCTCCTAAAATATGCAACCTAACACTATCAGCCCCTTACTATTTACATTTACGAGTCTGACTGTTCTCATCAACTTATACGCTGAATTTTATGAGAGTTCAGGGTTGAATCCAACCTATTGTTCCCAAGCAATAACGCAAGAGAGCATCAAAAACTGAACCAGTAACCTAGTGAGTCATTTGGCATGGTTGCCGCCTTTAGTGGGAAGAGGGAGAATGATGGGATAGTGGCGTAATACCAAGTTGCGCTCCGAAGCGTCATTTTGAGTAATAGCAAAAAAACTCTGAGATGTCTTGCTGTAAGGCATTTCACTCAGCACGAAATTATTACGTTTTTGAAGACAACTTGGTATGACTTTGTGGTGTGGTTATGCACGCACGGTATCTTACCTTTGTCCACCTCGTTAGGAGGCAGTTGGCTCAATATGGCAGAATCAATCCAACGAATTCTGAAACCACGAGCTTTATCTGGACAGCATCCTCAAACACCTGAGCAAATTATTGATTGGTTAGAAGCCGTTGCCCAAGCTTGGCATCGGCTTCCAACACCGTTTGAGTGGGGTGACAAACGAGCATCACGACGACAAAGGGCAGCGGATACGACGACAACACCTACTAGGTGGTTCAGGGGTTTGTACTGCAACTCCAGTTCCAGGAAGCCTCGACTCTAAAGAAAGGCTGGTAGTCCTATTTCTTAAAGGATGAAAAATAATCGCTATTTTTAGAGAGCTTGCTAGGTAAGGCTCTCAGAATCAGGCTTTTTTCTCTGTCCTTTACGTAAGGGCACTACCGAAAGGCTATGTTCACGCCAAATGTCCACTACATTATCCAAGTTCAAAGGTTGTCACGCCAAACAGGCGATCGCAGGGTAATTCAGGACAGGCTTGAGTATACATGCGAGCCGTCTCAAACACCCTCTTCATCTCATACTTCTCAGCCAAGTTGACAGCCGCTACGTTGATTTCAGGAACATCCAGGTAAATGGGAGTCTCTACCGTTACTGTTGATTTGAGGGCGACAAACAACGCTTCTGCGAATGTTGGCTGATCCGCAAACAACGGACCGATTTTATAACCCCTATGGCACGCTCTTAGCACCCCGTATCCTGCCAGTGTGTTGTTTTGCAAAATGCCCAGAGCGATACTGTTTGGTTGATTGATCCAACCCCGCAGAAACTGGACACGATCGCCTGGGAAGAATGCTCGATCATAGGTTGCAATCGTTGCAAATGGAATATTGAATAGATCAACAATCCGCGAATCATTCGTTGACTCACCACCACTCACACCTTCATAGCGAATATTACGATAGGCGAATTGAAATCCAGATTGCTGATAGTTTTTCTGTTGAGCTAGCACACCATCAAGACCAATATTTCGACCTGACAATGTATCTAATGCTGCATTCCAGAGTTGAATCCCATAGCCTTGCCCTCGATACTCTGGTTTGACGATATAGAATCCGACAAATCCAAAAGAGTTGCCATATTTAACGGCTGAGATGGTAGCGATCGGTTCATCTCCCAGTGAACCCATCCAAAAGCCCGTTGGATCAGCTGTATAAAAACACTCCGCATCGTGCAACCCTGGATTCCATCCCTCTGCGGCTGCCCACGCGATCGCAATCTGAAGGTCTACGCGGCTCATCGGTCGGATTGAATAGAACTTTTTACTCATTGCCATCCTAGCCATTGCAGTGGGTCAAGCTGATAATAGCGGCGCAGTTGTTCATAGAGAGTTGGGTGGTGAGTCAGCAATCGGCGTGGTTTTTCCAAAGAATGTCTCAGTCGCAACGGCAAAAAACTCTGCTGGATTGGTTGCCCCATAACTATCTATCACGGTTTGAACCCCACTCTCTATATCCTGGCAAAGCTGTTGATAGGACTGGGTCATCACCTGTTTCCAAATGGCATAGTCTGAGTGACTTGGCAAAATCGGCACACCCTCAGCTTGACCGTCTTCTTGATCTAACTGATGGGCAAACTCATGGAGGACAACGTTGTGTCCGTCCGTCCAATGAAGAATATCTCGTTTCACGATGTCCCATGCTAGAACCACTTGATCCGCACTCCAAGACTCTCCCAGTCTGGCTTCTCGTCTTTCCTCAACGACAAAATTCTCCACAAAAGTTGTCGTGTTGACGACATAAGCGCTTGGATAAATCAAAATGGACCGCAGCTTCGGGAAATACTGTCCTCGTTCATTGAACAGCAATAAACAGGCGATCGCAGCGATCGTGATCTTCATCTCTTCAGTGACCTGCAACCCCGCGCAGCCAATGAACTGTTTTTCTGCCAAAAATACTTGAATATGTCCTTGTAGTCGCCTGCGTTCGTCCAGCGAGAGTTTCTCATACATGGGCAGAGTTTGCTCAATGACTGCTCTCCAGAGCGGGAGAAATGGGCGATGTTTGAGGCGATTGCGATGCCAGCGCATCAAAGCAGGATGAAGCAAAATCGCGGCAGTGATGATGACGACCATCAGGAGGACAATCAGAGTTTGAATCATTGCCTGCTGTAAAACGAAAGCACATTATGAGCGAGTGTAACGATGTTTGACTCCAACCGGGAAATAATCGGGATCACCTGTTGGATGCAAAATGATGTGAGGAGTTTGGTACGCCTCTGGCACGTAGTTGGCAAATTCACTATTGAGGCGGCGCAGGTGCTGGTGAATAGCCGTCGCGATCGCATTCCGCTGCTCCTCACTACCTATCACACCGGGAGCTAACTCAACCGCAATGGCAAGAGTCTTATTTTGATCCGCATCATCCGTCACCTGCATGACAAATTTTCCAGTTACCCACTCACAAATGGGCGCTTGCTCCAATCCAACCGTGACATTTTCAGGATAGACGTTAGCCCCAAAGTAAGACACCGTGAAGTGCGATCGCCCAAACACATAGACAAATGGCAAGGGATAAACTCCCCGCTTGCCTTGCAGCGCTTTGATGGGATCAAATCCCCACTCTTGCAAAAATTGCAGCATTTGCGAGTACGCGATTAAGCCACCATTATCAGAGATGTGATATCGAATTAAGGGAATGCCATTATCACCAGAAAATAACAGAGTGCCGTCCTGGACTTCAAAGAAGCGACTGCTTGGATCGTATTGCACCAGGGTTGGCAGTCGAGATTCGCCAAACAGGGAGCGAGCCGCATCTGGATGATCTGCTAACCAACGACGAATGCAGATACTCAAAGGCGTTTCATTTCCCAGCACGCCAGCATCCGCTGTGCCGTAGAGGGAAGCCGAGTCGTAGCAGAAATTCATAGAGCCAAGCCGACCGCCTACGAGCGATCGCCATGCTTCACTAAACACTTCTCCTGCCATCACCAATTTCACCTGATAAGCTTGCCAATCAACACCTTTAGCCAGTCCACTATCAATTACATCTTTCAAAAACGGGGGATAACCCAGCAGTACCACCTGCTCAAATTGGGGAGCTAGGGCTTGAACAACCCGCAAGATTTCAGATTTATTATTTCCAGGGGTAATCAGGGTAAGGGGATAGCCTTTGCTTGCCAGATGACGGCAACAGTTTGCGGTATACATCCCGCCGACCCAGGTTCCCAGGGCAAAACATACGATCGCCAACGTCTGGCGCTGATCCACCTGAAAGCTATCGTGAAAAATTTGCTCAAAGCGGGTGGCGATTTGAAATTCATCGGTGAGCGATCGCGCCCAAAAACTCGGTTGTCCGGTAGAGCCAGAGGAGATGGCAATCATGTCGCAGTCTTCTAGTTGCCCTTGACGACACAACTGCGCCAACGGGTATTGCCGCAGGTAATTGTCCTTCGTGGTCAGGGGAAGGCGCTGAAAATCTGCGATCGTTTGAACAGCAGCCGGATCAATCCCTTGAGTGCACAGAAATGCTGCATAGGCAGGAACCATTGCAGCGGTTTGGTCAAACAAGTCCAGAATCGATTTCTCCCAATTCGCTTGACTGTGCGGTTGCAATTTGGCTGCAAGCGGCGTGGTCAGAAAAGCCTGGAATGCTTCAAGAATGTGCTGAGATCGAGGGTGGTGCATCGTAAAATCACCGCTTTTCTAGAATGCAAAAGAGCGCTTTGGGGAGGGGATCGAGGGTGCCCTGGTAGACTGTTTGGGCAACCGATCTAAGATGAAATCGCTGTGTAAATATCTGCTGAATTTCTTCTGGAGTAAACCGATACGGACCTTGCTCCCCTGGTTGCTGCTGGCTAAAGCATTTCAACAACAAGTATTTCTTTGGTTTCAACAGGTTCGCGACGGTCTGCACATAGTCTTCTCTGCGCTCCGGTGGCAGAACATGAAAGCACCCTCTGTCTAAAATCAGGTCAAACGAGCGATCCAGATGACTGTTAAGAATGTCATCTTGGCGGAACGATATTTCTAGTCCTTTCTCGGCTGCTTTCGCCTCTGCCTGACGAATGGCTGTTTCTGACAAATCGGTCGCAATTACCTGGAAGCCTCGCTCAGCTAGCGCGATCGCCTGGGTTCCAGGTCCGGTTCCCAAATCCAGTAGGGTGCCACTGTTCAGATCAAGGACAATGAGAGCTTCCTCAACATCCGGATCTAAGTCTGGGTTGAACCAGGGCATGGTTTCAACGGATTTCTCCTGATAAAGCGCTTCCCAGTTTGGAAATTCTCGTGCCGTCATTGTTACTCTGTTAAAGATTTACAGCATCCGTTCATTTTAGCGATGAACATCCTCATGCTAAAGGGTAGGACTAGCAGTCGCATCGAAAGCTGCTTGACCAGAAAGATAGGATTTAGAGCTTGAACAGCTCAGAATTGGTTTAAGTGTTCATTTATCGAGTTTGACCCAGGGAAGCGTTGAATCAGAAAGCGATCGCCCTGTTAGTGTATCTATTTGAAGTTTCCCCTCCAACCAAACCTTAAACTTTCAGCTCATACGATTGGGCACTCTTTAAGTCAGGTAAGCGATTCTTTTTGATCTTATGCGTTTCCTCCTCCTTGACCTCCCCATTCTGCTGATTAAAGGACTATTAACCCTGTTGGTTTTCCTCACCCCTGTCCTGGGTGTGTGGTTAGCATCCTCCCTGGTGGCGTATACAAATGGTCCAACCTGGTTGGCAGTCCTCTCCGGCATTCTCCTGTTTCCCCTGCTGCCGATCGCCTGGGATTTATGGGGCAGCAAACGTCGCCAACGAAAGCCGCCAGTTTTAACCTGGGGCGATCGCCTGGTCTTGCGAACTCTCCTGCTCAACCTGATTTTCCTTGCTTGCCTGCTGGCATTACGCCCTCAAACTTCATTTCTGGCACTTTCAACGCGAGGCGACTGGATGCTCGATGGTAAGCAGGGATCTCAGATTGAACTGGTACGGCGATCGCTGTTCAAACTGGCGAACGATCTTGAGTGGCTATATCTGGCAGTGCATCAGAATCCTTACCAGCAGTACGCTGACACTAGAGAGATTAGCCCCCCTCCCCAACCTGAAGTTCAACCATTTCCACAGCCCACACCAAGCAGTCAAGTCTCCCCGCAACCACAGCCCACACCCCAACCTGCTGCAAAGACTGCTGCAACCCGTCGGGCAAATCTATGGTCAGTTGATGCAAGTATTCATCCTGCGGTTGCTCGAATGCCACCAGGTGTTGAAACCAGTATCGCAGCGGTTGCCCAATACATCGCTCAACAGGAAAAAGATCCGTTTCTACGAGTGAAAGCATTACACGATTACGTTGCCGATCGCATTGCCTATGATGCTCCGGCTTTCTTCGGACAAGTTCCTCGTCCACCCCAGGATGCGGAAACCACCTTTCGCACCCGCAAAGCGGTCTGTGCTGGATATGCCAAATTGTTAGAAGCTTTGGGACAGGCGATCGGGGAAGAGATTGTGTATGTGGTCGGTGATTCTCGCAGTCAGATCAGCGACCTCAATGGTAGTGGTCATGCTTGGAATGCGGCGAAGATTGAAGGAAATTGGTACTTGATCGATGCCACCTGGGACAGCGGCTACGTGAATGCCTCCGGTTTCACGAAAAAATATGGCACTAGCTACCTGTTTCCACCGTCAGAAGTCATGATTGTTAGCCATTTCCCCGATGATGCTGCTTGGCAGCTTCTATCCCAACCTATAACTCGTGGTGATTTCCTGCGGCAACCGATGCTGCGTCCCAACTTCTTTGCTCAGGGGTTGAAATTAATTTCACCGACGCGATCGCAAACGGACATTCGGAGCAACGCGGTGATTCAACTAGAAAATCCTGGGCAGCGCTGGTTGATGGCAAGTTATGGAGTTAAGGGGAGTGGGCAATCCCAACACTGCGCCCAGCAGACGAGTCAACAGCCCCAGTTGTCCTGTGCTTTACCTAGTACTGGAACTTACGAGGTGCAATTATTTAGCGGCGATCAGCAGTATGGACAATATGAGTATGTTGGACAACTGGAGTTTAACAAAGGGTAGCGATCGCCCCGTTGAACTACAACAGGAGTACCTTTTTAGAGAAGTCATGGAGATTTTTGCTCTTGTGTTGATGTAGAAGTGAGGCAATTTCTAACTATTGACGCTGCTGCTTCTACCTCTCAACAGAGCTCAGTCAGGAACTTACTTCGTTAGGCTTGTTATACCAATTTAAATGGTGTCAATGACAGATAGGGCATCTAGGATAAAGGAGTAACCCGTGATGGAAGCAATCACTTG
>NZ_JBFPDP010000056.1:0-27783 GCF_040830845.1 Sivoneniella epilithica UHCC 1019 | reverse complement strand
GGTATCTACCGCCCTATTCTCCTGACTTAAACAAGATTGAACATTGGTGGTTTGTCTTGAAGAACTGGATGCGACAATGATGGGATGAATTTGACAGCTTTCGCGATTGTGTCGATGCTGCCTTCAAGCAATGTCCTAATGTGTATGCGTAAGGCTATATAGCAGCCCAAGACGCCAAACGCTTGTGCCTGACCCAAAAATGGAATGGCGATGCCACTAATGACCCTGTGATTGTGCAATAGAGGAGGACCGCTGAATTGGGTATCAATGCGGAAGTCTTCAACCAACACAGGTTCTTGTGCAAGAAGCGTATAGCCTAGATGAGAATGTACTTGAGTACCAGCTAAAGCAGATCCTACTAGTCCATTTTGCCATCCAATTCCCGCTTGAAGCAGCAATGTGCAGTGGTTGGGTAGGAGCTTCCAAATGCCACAAAGCTCCACCTCTAGTACTTGAGCAACAAGCGTTACAGCTTCATTGAATAGCAGGGTTAGATGGGTGTTAGCGAGTGCCTGCTGCCCCAACTGAGCCACAGCCGACTGTTGGCGCGCATGAATTTGAAGTGCAGCTTCGGCTTGTTTGCGTTCAGTAATCTCATGGAACGCACTGAGGATCGACGATTCACCATTGAATGTAATCAACCGGAGGGAGACGGATACCCAAAGAGGAGTGCCATCCGCTTTCTTCACTCGCACCTCAAAGTAAGGAATGTGTCCTTCTTTGAGGAGACGTTCTAACATTGCTTGACGGTCAATGGCATCGTAGTAGAGGTTCGGGGTTTTGCGACCAACAAGCTCCTTACTATGTAGCCCAAAGGTTTGTTCTGCCTGGTTATTGGCATATAGCAGCAGCCCATCCATAACCCGACTAACCGTCATGGAAATGGGAGAGGTCTCCACCATTGCTCGAAACTGGGCTTCGCTTTCTGGCGAAACGATTTCTGCTTGTTTTTGTGCGGTGAGCGCATCTATCGGCTGGGTTTGAGTCTGTTCTGTAGCATCCGTCCAGATCCAAAGAATTGCCTGTTGCTCTTCATACTCAACCACTTGGGCTGAGACCAAGGTGTCTTGAATTTCTCCATGAATGGTCTTAAGCTGAAGCCTATAATTAACGAGTTGTTCACCCCTCTGGAGCCTGTTTAGAAGTTGAGTTTGCTCTGTAATGTTGGCATAGAACCTAGGCTCTATTGTGTCAAATATCTCACCGCTAGAAATGCCAAACAAAGGCTCCACAAATTGATTCTTTAGCAGAATTCGATTGCTTTCTATACTGGTGATGGCAATGGGTGAAGGCGTTAACTCAACGAGTGCGTAAAGCAAATCCTTCAATTTCGCTTGAGATCGTTGGCAAGCGTCTAGATCCTCTTGCAGCGTCTGATTCATCAGTTGGTAATGAGCAGCATGAGACTTGCTTGAACCCAAACCGTTGCTCTTGAAGTGAGAGCTAAGAGAAGTCATAGTTAAGCTCCTAAAGGTCGCAGAATCGGTAATGTAGCCGACCGCCCACAAGCAAATCTGATTACTTACTCTTCACAAACTGTCAGTAGAGCAGTTGAAGTAAAGTTAGTAGATTAGATTCAATCGATGCAAAGCAGCAAAGGGCAGTGATCCTATCTAAGATCTAGCTCAATAAAGCTACGCATAGAAAAAATAGAATTCGCCACTTCATGGGCAACAGCCTTGGGATAAGGAGTCAGCTTGCCTCTAGGTTTCCCGCAGAAACATCAAAAATCCTGATCTCTGTTAAAGTTTATACCAAAGTTAAACAAGACATTTGCTTTGAGAGAGCAGATGCCCTTTTGCTTTGTAGCTAGAAATATTTCTTGTCAAAGGATGCTGGGGGAATTGGTTTGTTCATCAATCTCTATAAACTTGGTCAAGCTGTATGATGCTTCGTCCACAGGTCTAGAACATTACCGCCAGTTGCACCGTACAAACAAAGGGCTGTGGCGGTCGCGCAATGCCGTAAAGGTCACAGCACGCAATGTACTCGTTGCACAATCCCAAGTGAATCTCTTCTCTTAAAGTTAAGGCTCATTGAATACACTTACTCTGCTCTAATTACTCCGCGAAACATGTTCATGCCACAGGTAAAGGCGTACTCTCCTGGTTTGTCGGGCGTGAATTCAATCGCTGTCTCTTGATTCAACGGCAGGTCAGCCGCGATCCGAAAATCAGGTATTAGAACTTTTTCTAAACAGCTACTGGGGTCTCTACGAAAAAAATTGAGTTGAACGGGCTGTCCCGCTTTCACCACCACTTGACTGGGTTCATACCCGCCATCAACTTGAACCGTAAGTTTCTGAATTCCTTGTTCTAAGCTGGATTGCTTGGCTTTTGGCTTACTGAGAAGGAACCACCAAAGCTCTAAGCCAATTAAGAACAAACCACCTGCTCCAACGCCAAGCTTGGCTTCTAACGGTTGCTCAATCCGTTCAAATTCACCTCTAGATGCTGAATGATCCGTTGGCATTTCAGTCGCTGCAACTCCAGATACCGTCCCTAACAGTAACCCTGCACTCGCTAAACTGCCTAAAATCTGACGCTTATTCAACATTGAAACCTCCTGAGTTATCATGCCAATGGCTTGGGTTGAAAATTCCGTAACCGCAACGCATTCGTCACCACTGAAACGGAACTGAATGCCATTGCGGCTCCAGCAATGATGGGACTGAGTAACCAACCAAAGAAGGGGTATAAAATTCCAGCTGCAATCGGAATGCCCGCAACGTTGTAAATGAAGGCAAAGAAGAGATTTTGGCGAATATTTCGCATCGTGGCACGGCTCAGTTGAATTGCAGTAATAATGCCCTGCAAGTCACCAGAAATGAGCGTGATGTCACTGGCCGCGATCGCTACGTCAGTTCCAGTGCCGATCGCAATTCCAACTTGGGCTTGAGCTAAGGCAGGTGCATCATTGATACCATCCCCTACCATTGCTACAATTTTGCCTTCGGATTGGAGTTTGTAAACCTGAGCCGCTTTTTGGTCTGGTCGCACTTCTGCAAACACACGCCCAATGCCAACTTCACGCGCGATCGTTTCTGCGGTCTGACGATTATCTCCAGTCATCATCACCACTTCTAAGCCCATCCGTTGTAAAGCGCGAACGGCTTGAGCCGAGGAGGGCTTGAGGACATCTGCAATACCCATCAACCCTTGCAGTTCACCATTAACGGCAATCAAAATGGCAGTTTTGCCCGAAGATTCCAATCGATCCTTGTCCTGTTGCAATGCTTGAGTGTCAACGCCCAACTCTTGCATCCAACGCCTGGTGCCAATTTGAATCAACTGATCTGAGATCCTACCTTGTACGCCGCTGCCCGCAATCGCCTCAAATTCCTGAACGTCTTTTAGCGCGACTTCTTGAGACTGGGCATAGCGAACTACAGCTTCTGCCAATGGGTGTTCAGAATTGCGCTCCACCGAGGCTGCCAGTTGCAAGAGTTTAAGTTCGTTACCGTTTGCTGTTCCAATGGTCGTGATGAAGTCTGTGACCGTAGGCTGACCTTGCGTCAGGGTTCCAGTCTTATCAAGCACGATCGTCTGAATCTTATGGGCAAGCTCCAAGCTTTCTGCCCCTTTAATCAAGATGTCATTTTCTGCGCCCTTCCCGGTGCCGACCATGACCGAGGTGGGTGTTGCCAGTCCTAGCGCACAGGGACAGGCAATGATCAGCACTTCCACCATCGTGATCAGCGCCAGTGTGAAATTGCCCATCACGATGAACCAGATAACGAAGGTGGCGATCGCAATAGCAATCACGGCGGGCACAAACCAAGCTGTCACCTGGTCTGCCAGTCGTTGAATCGGGGCTTTTGAGCCTTGAGCCTGCTGCACCAGCTTGACGATTTGTGCCAGGAAGGTATCTTTGCCGACTCGTGTGGCGCGAAACTTGAAGCTACCCGTTTTGTTGATGGTAGCTCCGATGACTTCATCGCCTGCCTGCTTTTTGACCGCAACGCTTTCCCCCGTTACCATGGCCTCATCGATCGTCGAACTGCCTTCGATCACTTCACCATCAACCGGAATCTTTTCGCCAGGGCGCACGACTACGATGTCACCTAATTGCACTTCGGCGATCGGCACTTCCATTTCCCGATCATCCCGAATGATCCGGGCATCGCGTGCTTGCAGTCCTATCAACTTGCGAATCGCGTCAGAAGTTTGCCCTCTGGCACGGTTCTCAAACAAGCGTCCGAGCAGGATCAACGTGATGACGATCGCTGCGGTCTCGTAATAAACACTGGGTATCAACCCCTGAGCCGTGAGAAAGCCAGGGTTAATGGTAATGAACAGTGAATAGAAATAAGCCGCACTGGTACCCAAGGCAATCAACGTATCCATCGTAGCTGTGTGGCGCTTCAAGGCTTTCCAGCCGTTGGTGTAGAACGATCGACCGCACCAAAACTGCACCGGAGCCGTCAAAATTGCTTGAAACCAGAAGTTGTGCAGCCATGCTGGAATGAAGGGAAAATCTAGCCCGGTCATCATCGGCAGTGAGCCGATCAGCAACACCGCACTGATGATTGCTCCCACCCAAACTTTGCGGGTTAAGTCTCGCGATTCTGCCAGCCGTGCTGCTTTTTCGGCATCGTCTTCGCCCGTTACCATCTCCGATTCTTGCAGCGAGAAAGCGGAATAACCTGCTTCGCTGACGGCATTTTGAATCGCATCTAAACCAGTCTGCTGTGGGTCATACGTGACGGTGGCTTGTTCTGCCCCAAAATTAACATTGGCGACCGCAACCCCCGGCACAGTCTGAATTGCTTGCTCAATATTATTGGCGCAGGAGGCACAACTCATGCCTCGCAGTTTTAGTGTTGTAGTATCCATTGCAGTTTGTCGTTTTCATCCCGATAGAGGCTAAGTAAGGGTGTATTCCGATGCAGCGATCGCCCTTAAAATTTTCAAGAGTTATTCAGAGGAGTTCATTAATCAAGCTGCAAACGTTACTGGAACTGAGTTACAGTTGCGCTGAGTTCTTATATCTGACATGAGAGATCTGACGTTTGACAAACCAAACTGTCAAGTGTGGCACCAACAACCACATTGCTAATGACACCAGTCCAGTACCTAGCAAAGGAAGGGTTGGCATGGACTCGGCGTACGCCCATCTATCCAGTGGTCCAGTTGCTAAGGCTTCAAAAACAACTGTAATTACCACGCCTACAAGCGTAAAAATGCCTACTTGCTTTCGGCTGGGTCGCTGCACCCATTGACGCGACTTTGCTAAAGTTGCAACCACCCAGAAAGAGGTCAGCGAGATGCCAACATCTCTGACTGTAGCAAGGGTGCAGTTTCTAGTCCTATCAAAACAAGAGAACTCATTTGAAACCTGGTAAAACGGCATCTGTTGAACTTCCCAAATGAAAGACAACAGAAATGAGAATATAGCCACATTCCATTCAGGTGAATTTAGCCAGCGCCAAGAGCCAATGATGTTCTGATGATTCGACATAATGGTGTTCTGATAATTTGACGTAAAATTACTAATCCACTACGTACCCTGCGGCAACGATCGCCGCTTTCACTGTCGCTTCAGGCTGTTGAGTATTGATCGTGACCTGCTTTGTTTTGGGATCTGCTGCAACGGTGGCGGTGGGGTCGATCGCAATCACTGCGTTCGTAATGGTGGTAGCACAAGCAGAACAGGCCATATTCGGAACGTTGAATTCGAGTGTCATCATGTCAATCCTTGAATCACTACATCAATTTTGGAGTCTCCTCTGCACTAGAAAGTCAAGTGCATAGCTCAACGATGTGGGAGAAACCTGCTTGCATCACACACCGACTGCTGCTCGTTTACGGACGAACGGAAGGCGTTCAGTTCCTGTCTTAGTCTCCAGGTTGGGACAAATGGTTCGGGCTGCAAGCTCTGCTGGCGGCTGATCTTGCCAGCCTGATAACAACCCTTGCAGTTCAGAGCGCAAGAGTTGCAATGATTCAATCTGCTCGGTGATCTGTTGTACTTTCTGCTGAAGGTTCTGCTTCACATCATCGCAAGGCAGTTGCCCTTGATCATGCACTGCCAGAATCTCTTGAATCTCCCGTAGACTCAGACCCAACGACTGCGATCGCTTGATAAAGGCTAGCCGCCCGAGCACGTTTGGCTCAAAAAGCCGATAGTTTGATTCTGAGCGACGCACCGCTGGTGTAAGCAAGCCAATTTCTTCGTAGTAGCGAATTGTTTTGATTGGCAAATGGCTAACGGCAGCCACTTCACCAATCTTCAACAAGCCTTTCATTTCAGTTGTAACCATGTTCCAACTTCGCCTCTGCCAACTTCAATCACTTTCTACTTCCATCTTGGAGTCTCCAGTTCACTAGAGAGTCAAGGGTGCAGTGGAAAAAGGGAGCCAGTGCTTGAAAAAGCTGTGCTGTCGGGTTTATCAAAGCATCAGCAAATTAGCCAGCATCAAAATTAAAAGCTTTCTGGTTGCTACGCCATTACTGCTGCCATTTGACGGCAGGCTTCAGAACAGCGCTCGCAGTGGTCGTGGTCATGCTCCTCACGTTCAGCGGCGATGGCAGGCTTCCAGCAGAAATTGGTGAGATTGAGTTGCGGTCATAACTTCGCTCTTACTTGGGTTAACAACACCTGCGACTCATTTGCTCTCAGGTTTCACCCTAGAAGCGCATTCAGGTAATTCCCTCCCTCCTCCAAAGGCAGGGCTAGTTCATCAGTGGTAGAAAAATGATAATGGGTGATACCCTTTCTCACCCCGCTAGCCATGAGCCTGATTGATTCTCTCAAGCAAGTGCGAGACTATCGTACCCAACCACAGTATCCACTGTGGGTGATTCTGTTGCTGGTAGTGATGGCAACGATGAGTGGTTGTGTGGGGTACCGAGCGATAGAGTCCTTTGTGGTGCGCCATCAAACCCAATTGCTGAGGGTACTCGAAGTGCCCTATGAGCGGTTACCCTGCTACTCGACGATTCGCCGCGCCTTGGTGCGAGTGGGCTTTGAGTCGTTAACGCAGGTCTTCAACCAATGGGCACAAGAGACGGTTGAGCTTGAAGACCAAGCCGCTTGTGCCGTTGACGGCAAGAGCATCCGAGTCAGTCTGAGAGATTACGACCATGCTTATCAAGATTTTGTCAGTGTTGTGTCGGTGCTGAGTACTCGACTGGGACTGGTCGTCGCTCTGCAATCCATGCACAACAAAACGAGTAGTGAAATCGCAACGGTACAAACCTTGTTGGAGCGTCTTCAGTTGCAAGCAAAGCTGATGCCGAATTTGATCTTCGCTTCCTCAATGCCATGATTCCGCATCACGAAGGCGCAGTCGTCATGGCAAATGATGCTCTCAGCAAGTCAAATGATGCTCTCAGCAAGTCAAAGCGTCCTGAAATCCAAAAGCTGGCTCAGGAAATCATTGCCTCTCAAAAAGCTGAAATTAAACAGATGCAGCAGTGGAAACAAGCCTGGTACAAGCAATAGTTCCGGCTGCAAGATTTCATTTTGATTTCATGCCTGCCTGAAACACTGGTGATTAACTGCTGTGCGAAGGAACCTGCCAATGACTCATCTCCCTCCAAGATCGACTGCCCGGATTACTTCTCTTGTCCTGTTGCTGCTCCTGGCGACTCCGCTGCGTGTCTTTGCTCATGCGGGACACGGCAACGAATTTCAGGGCAGGAGCCACGCGGCTCAAGCTACTGATGCCATTCAAATCGATGCGGAAACGGCGAAACGCTTGGGTTTGAAGGTTGAAGCAGTCTCGCGTAAACGCTTGGCGTTTGGCATCAAAACGACGGGACAAATTGAATCATTGCCCAATCAACAGGTAGAAGTGACGACTCCGGTAAGGGGAACCGTGACGCGGCTATTGGTCCAGCCGGGAGATCGGGTAAGCGTAGGTCAGGCAGTTGCCATCATGACCAGCCCAGAACTGGCAGAACTGCGAACGACTGCCTTAGATCGCCGCTCAGAGGCGATCGGCTCAACCCAACAGGCACAAGCCGATTTGCGACTGGCACAGCAAAACTTCGCTCAACAACAGAAAATTGCGGCGATGGACGTAGCTCAAGCCCGGACCCAACTCAGTTTTGCTCAGGAGCGCTTTGACAAAGATCGGGAACTAGCTGCCAATGGTGCTATTCCCCGCCGCACCTTTCTAGAATCGGAAACCAAACTGGCAGAAGCAAAAGCGGCGCTCACCAAAGCTGCCAGTCGCTTAGAGGTTTCGGAAGCAGCAGCACAATTGCAACGAGCAGAGTCGGCGGTACAGGTGGCTCGATCACGCGTGAGCCTAAGTGCAGAAACCTATCAAGCCCGTCTGCGACAACTGGGCGCAAGTGCAAACCAGGATGGCACGATCACGATCGCGGCTCCCATTTCAGGAACTGTTGCTGATCGGGAAACCACCACAGGTGAATCGGGCGAGGACGCAGGCAAAAAGGTGATGACAATCATCAACGGTAGCAGCGTCCAGGTGAGTGCCAATATCTATGAGAAGGATATCGATCGCATCCAGACTGGGCAACGAGTCCAGATGAAGGTTGCCAGTTTGCCCAACCGCACATTTCAAGGACGTATCAGTGTCATTGGTTCGATTGTTCAGGGTGAAACCCGTGTGGTACCTGTGAAAGCACAACTGGAGAATCCGAACGGGGCGCTAAAACCAGGGATGTTTGCTGAATTAGAGGTACTAACGGATCGTACTCCTATCGCATTACTAGCGATTCCGAAGTCTGCACTAGTGACAACGAACGACAAAAAGACAATCATCTTTGTCCAAAATGGCACTGCCTTTCAGCCGACCGAAGTCATCTTAGGGAGAGAAGCAAGCGAGTTCGTTGAAGTTAAAAGCGGACTGTTTGATGGCGATCTCATTGTGACTCAACGCGCGAACCAGTTGTATGCTCAATCGCTACGCGGTGGTAGCAAGCTAGCCGATGATCATGGAGAAACGGAGTCTGCACCCGCTTCTAGCTCACAACCTGCAATTCCTTGGTGGGCGGTAATCCCTGCGGGGGGAGCAGTTATGGCAGGGGCATTTGCGGCTGGTATGGTATGGGCAAATCGCCGCAACCGCAAAGCGTTTGTTCCAATACCCAATGGTCTGGGATGTGAATCAGAAGACTCTATCAATGGCTTCTCAGCAAAACCAACGGCATCTCACGAGTTTGCTGAGCGTCAGAGAGATTAAATCCTTTACAAATATCAAAACAAAAGCCTAGTCCAGCCCCAGCGATAAGACAAAATTTTTGTAGGAGACTTTATGCACATTCACAATCTTGAACAGTGGCAGCACACTCACGATTTCTCTGCTAACCAAGAAGCAGCAGAGAAAAGCACCCAAAAGGTGATGCTTCTAACAGCCTTCACAATGGTTGTTGAGATTGTCACTGGCACTCTCTTTGGCTCAATGGCTTTGTTGGCCGATGGCTGGCACATGGCAACTCATACCGCCGCTTTTGGGATCGCTATCTTTGCTTATCGATATGCTCGTCGCTACTCAAGTAATCCCAAATACACTTTTGGAACCGGAAAAGTTAGTGCTCTTGGTGGTTTTGCGAGTGCTACGGCACTTGCCGTAGTTGCGCTGGTGATGGCGCTGGAGTCAATTTCCCGCTTCTTTCAGCCTCAGGTCATCCAGTTTAACGAAGCGATCGGGGTCGCGATATTTGGACTGGTGATTAATCTGATTAGTGGTTTTCTGCTTCAAGAACACCATATCATTCTCATGGTCACGGTCACGATCACCATCAGGATTACAATCTGCGGGCGGCTTACGTTCATGTTTTGGCAGATGCGCTCACCTCTGTTTTTGCCATCGTTGCGTTGCTTGCCGGAAAACTCCTTGCTTGGAATTGGCTAGATCCAGTGATGGGTTTGGTGGGCGCAGCCTTGATCACCCGATGGGCGTTCGGCTTACTCCAAGATACCAGTTCAGTATTACTGGATGGAGCCTCTGATCGACAAACAAAAGCAGCCGTTATCTCCGCAATTGAAACGGATTCTGATAGCCGCGTTGTTGACCTGCATGTGTGGTCTGTTGGGCAGGATCACTTGGCAGCAATTATTTCACTGGTAACGCATTATCCTAAAGCACCAGAGCATTACAAAAAATTGCTGACTAATATCGGGCATCTTTCTCACGTTGTTGTGGAAGTCAACCCGTGTCATGGGCAGCCCTGTTTACCTTCTTTATCTGGCAGCAACACAGCCACTTAAATTTTTGATTCGCTTATGCTAAGTTCTATCATTCAATGGGCGATCGCCCGTCGCTGGCTCGTGATTTTGGGTGCCATGATCCTGACCATCTGGATTGTTCGCACCATTAGCCAAATGCCGCTGGATGTGTTTCCCACCTTCGCACCACCACAGGTGGAAATTCAAACGGAAGCGCCGGGACTGGCTCCAGAAGAAGTGGAATCGCTGGTGACACTGCCGATTGAGAGCGCGATCAATGGCACACCAGGAGTTTCCGCCGTGCGGTCCTCTAGTGCCGCCAGTATCTCAGTGGTGCGCGTGGTATTTAACTGGGGCACTGATATTTATCAAGCCAGACAGCTTGTGACAGAACGGTTACAGTCCGCTCAAAGCAAACTACCAGAAGGAATTGAAACTCCACAGATTGCTCCCATCAGTTCGCCGATTGGCACGATCGTTACCTACGCTTTCACCTCTACAACCACTAATTTGATGGACGTGCGGCGAATTGTTGATTGGCAAGTCACCAACCGCCTGCTAGCAGTGCCGGGAGTTACGCAAGTCATCGTGTTTGGTGGGGATGTGCGGCAATATCAAGTGCTGGTTGCGCCTGAGAAATTGCAGGCATTCAATGTCTCCCTCCAAGACGTATCAGAAGCCGTCGCAGCGGCAAACGTGAATACGCCAGGCGGCTATTTGATCACACCCGATCGCGAAAAGCTGATTCGAGGCATCGGGCGGATTGAAGATATTGAAGCGTTGAAGCAATCCGTAATTATTGCCCGAAATGGCACACCTGTCAGAATTACAGACGTAGCCGATGTCAAAATTGGCGCAGCCGTGAAGCGGGGGGATGCCAGCGTCAACACCCAAAAAGCCGTGGTCGCGATCGTCAACAAACAGCCGCAAGCCGACACGCCCACCGTCACCCGCGCTGTAGAAGCCGCTATGACCGAGGTGAAAGCCGGCTTGCCAGAAGGGATTCAAGTAGCAACGACCTTTCGCCAGGAGACTTACATTGATGCGTCGATCGACAATGTGCGGGAAGCCTTAATCGAAGGCAGCATCATCGTTGCTCTGATCTTGATTCCATTTTTGATGAATTGGCGCAACTTAGCGGTGTGTTTGGCTGCATTACCGTTGTCCTTATTGATTGGTGTGCTGGCGCTCAACTGGTTGGGACAAGGCTTGAACACGATGACCTTAGGTGGTTTAGCGGTGGCGATCGGGTCTGCGGTCGATGACGCGATCGTCGATGCCGAAAACGTCTACCGTAACCTGCGGGAAAACAAGTATTCGCCAAAGCCTAAACCCGTTCTAGACGTAGTGTTTGAGGGCTGTCAGGAAGTGCGCGATTCGGTGTTTGGAGCCACGATCATTACCGTCGTCGTCTTTTCTCCGATCGTTGCGCTCACGGGTGTCGAAGGCAGCATTTTTATCCCCATGGGGTTGGGCTACCTGGTAGCAGTATTGGCTTCCAGCGTCGTCGCCTTGACCGTCACGCCTGCCCTCTGCGCGATTTTACTGCCCTATGGTCGCCTGCCCGAACGAGAACCCTGGGTGGCTCGGTTCTTCAAAAGACTGTATCTACCACTGCTCACATTTTCCATGCGGCGATCTACCGTTATCTTTGGCATCGCAGCGGCAAGTCTAGTGGCAGCGGCGATCGTGGTGCCATCATTTGGACGCATCTTTCTCCCAGAGTTTCAGGAGCAATCGCTAGTCAACACCCTCTTACTTTACCCTGGCTCATCGCTGGAGGCAACAAATAGCGCCGCCTCTGTGTTGGAATACAAGCTGAAAGACAATCCCCGCTTTCAAAGCATTCAAGTACGTTCTGGACGGGCAGCGGGCGATGCCGATGCCGCAGGCGTAAACCTGGCTCACCTGGATGTGGAGTTGAGCGAGGCAGGTATGAAAGATCGCAAAGCCAGCGTGGAGTTGGTGCGGCAAGAATTTGCCAAAGTGCCGGGGGCAGCGCCGAATGTCGGCGGCTTCATTTCTCACCGGATGGATGAAGTGCTGTCGGGGGTACGCAGCGCGATCGCTGTCAAAATCTTTGGACCTGAACTGGAACAACTTCGCACCCTGGGACAGCAGGTGAATGATGCCATGCAGTCGGTTGGAGGCGTGGTCGATCTCCAGTTGGAACCGCAAATTCCAGTCGAGCAAATTCAGATTCAGTTCAATCGCGCTGCCGCTGCAAGGTACGGTTTGACCATTGGTCAGTTATCAGAAACAATTGAGACGGCACTGAATGGACGGGTAGTTTCACAAGTACTGGAGCAACAGCAAACCTTTGACTTAATAGTCTGGCTCAAGCCAGAAGCCCGTCAAAGCTTAGACACAATTGGGAATCTTTTAGTTGATACGCCCAGTGGCAACAAGATCCCGTTAGCACAGGTGGCAACTGTTCAAGACGGCACAGGTCCGAACACGATCAGCCGTGAAAATGTCTCTCGGTTACTGGTGGTGGCTGCTAACGCCCAGGGGCGAGACTTGCGATCAGTCGTGAATGATATTCAAGCCAACGTAAAGCAACAGGTGCAGCTTCCCGCTGGGTACTACATCCAGTACGCGGGGCAATTTGAAGCGGAGGAACGTGCCAGCCAAAACATTGTGCTTTTTAGTGCGATCGCCTTCGTCGTGATCACTATCATCATGTATCTCTCGGTGAAATCGGTGGCGTCCACAGCCATGATTATCGTGATTGCCGTGGCACTGACCGGAGGCATTTTGTCGATCGCCTCACTCGTCGGCTTTGTGACGCTATTTGGAGTCGCCACTCGCAATGGCTTACTGCTGGTAGATAACTACAACACCAAGTTTGCCGCCGGAATGCCGTTGAAAGATTTGCTCATTCAAGGCTCGATGGAACGACTCAACGCGATTCTGATGACTGCCTTTACCTCCGCGTTAGGCTTAGCGCCTCTAGTCATCGCAGGTGGACCCGGAAAAGAATTGCTGCAACCGTTGTCGATCGTTGTGCTGGGTGGACTCTTCACTTCTACCGCCCTGACGTTACTGATCTTACCCGCGCTCTATGCCAGGTTTGGCAAATATCTCTTTCCCAAACGACCAGTGGTTAAAAATGGCAAAGCTTCCCAACCAGAGATGGAGCGTATACAAGGAAACGTTTAACGGTTTGAGCCAATTTTGTTCATGAACTAGGAGAAAAATCATGCAATTGAAAATGAGTATAACGGTGATGGCAGCGATCGGACTGCTCTTCTTAGGCGCTTGCAGTAGTGGTAATCAGGCAACTGCTCCTATTAGTAGCCCTGTCGCCGCTCCTCCTGCGGAAACTAAACCCTCAACTGTTGCTTCTCCTGGTACCAGTGTCGCCAAAGCTAAGTCTGGGGAAAAGCATGGTGGGCAGGGCGGGCAGGTGATTGAGTCAGGTATCTACCACTTAGAATTAGTTACGGCAAAAGAATCAACCGGAACTCACATCGACTTCTTTTTACAGAAAGGCGACAACCACGAACCGATTGCTAACGCCAAAGTCACAGCTCAAGTTCAGTTACCCGATGGCAGTCAGAAGGCCTTGCCTATGAAATATACCGCAGGCGACAAGCACTACACTGCAATTTTGCCCAGCACTGCACCCGGAGAATACAAAGTTGCCGTCCTGTCAGACATTAAGGGCGAGAAAGTGAATGGGCGATTCAGCTTTAAGCAATGAGGCTAAGTCGCATTTCATCTGATTTCATTTATTGGCCTTAATCTGAAGGTAAGACGGTTCTTAAAAGTTGCTTAACGGTCTGTTCGATGATTCACCTAGGAGTAAACATGAACAAATTGCATGGGATTAAGGTTGCTGCTGCTGGCGCGATCGCCCTACTTTCCATCTCAATGGTCACAGTAGACAGCGCTTTTGCTCAAGACAATCAAAAACCAGTGGCTCAAACTCAGAAGCCTGCGCCTCAAACTGAGCAAATGAATGGTTGTGAGTGCTGCAAAAAAATGATGGAGAAAAAGATGAATGACAGTCAGAACAAAATGCCTGGAATGAATCACACAGCGCCATCAGGAAAGTAGGTATCGTTAGTCTCCTTAGACTGATTGATTGAGATTTTCCTAACCATCAGAGGTGTTTCAATTAACAGCTCTGGTTCAGAGTACAGCGTTGCCAGACGGGTACTGCTGTTTATCAAGCAATCGTATGCGAGTGTTACTAGTGGAAGATGAGCCTGATTTGGGAACTGCGATTTATCGGGTTCTGAATCGGGAAAAGTATGTGGTGGACTGGGTACAGGACGGCAGCGAAGCTTGGGCTTACCTTGATAACTCCAGCGTTCACTATACGTTAGCCATTTTGGACTGGATGCTACCCGGACTGACTGGTGTAGAGTTGTGCCAACGACTCCGCCATCAGAATAACCCACTCCCCATTCTGCTGCTGACTGCAAAAGATCGTATGGAAGACAAAGTCGCTGGACTGGATGCTGGAGCCGATGATTACCTGGTCAAACCGTTTGTGATGGCAGAACTGCTGGCACGCCTGCGGGCGCTGCAACGGCGATCGCCTGAACTTCACCCTCAGCAACTTCAAGTCAGTAATCTGTTGCTCGACTACGGCGCACACACAGTTTGCTGGCAAGACCTTGATGAACGACGATCTCCTATTGCGTTGACCGCAAAAGAATTTCAGACGCTGGAATACTTTATGAAACATCCCAACCAAGTAGTGACGAGCCAGCAAATTATGAATCAACTCTGGGAAGTCGGCGCAGAACCCACCAGCAATGCGGTAGCCGCCCAAATTCGGTTGCTACGACGTAAGCTAACAGAAGTCGGGTGTGATGGGCTAATTGAAACAATTCATGGAATTGGCTATCGATTCAACGTGCCTCATGCATCAAAATAAGCTGTTCAACCGCACTCGTGTCCAACTTGCAGGCTGGTACGCCGGAGTAATGGGTCTAATTTTAAGCCTGAGTGGACTGACTGCGCATCAAATGCTAGCAGGCGCTCATTGGCAAGCGGTTGAGCAGGAACTGGAATCTATTTCAGGTACCCTGCACGACACCTTAGAACCGAAGCTCGTTCAACCCAACCGGATTGAACCTGCAATTGAGCAAGCCCTACCCGGATTATGTCTTGTAGGAACTGATTGCTCAAATGACGCTCAAACCCGACATATTCTCGGCATTGTCCAACAAGGTAACTACTACGTTCGCTTCTTTACACAGTCTGGACAACCGTTGGCGAGTTTGGGAAGCCAACCAGAAGGATTGCCACCTCCTGAAACTAAAGAAGGTTGGAACACGTTGCAAGATCAGAATCGAATCCGCTACCACCAAACGACACTTCTCCTGAAAACTGCCACTGGCTCTGCTTGGGGCTATATGCAGATCGGGCGATCGCTGAAAGAATATGACGATCACCTGATGACGCTGCGGCTACTGCTTGTCGTCGGGCTACCCCTTTCCATGCTCGGTGTTGCAGGTGCAGGGTGGTGGCTGGCTGGACTGGCGATTCGACCCGTTTATCAGTCCTATCAACAGATGCAACAGTTTACCGCTGACGCTGCGCACGAACTCCGCACTCCCATCGCTGCCATTCGTGCCACGGTCGAATCAGTTCAGGATGAGGATGATCTGTCACCTGAAGAAATGCAGAAAACGTTAGGTGTGGTTGATCGCCAAAACAAGCGACTGGCACATTTAGTACAGGATCTCTTGTTGCTGTCTCGAATGGAATCCCCTACGGAGACGCTGCGAGAACAAAAGGTTTTGGCAGAGAAACGTCAAACCTGTTGCCTCAACGACTTGATCTCCGATTTAGTGGAAAGCTTATCAGTGTTAGAAATTTCTGCTCCCATGAAGCTATTAACGCAGTTTCGTGTCAAGGAACCACTATATGTAATGGGTGATGAAAATCAACTGGGTCGCTTATTTTCTAACCTCATCGTCAACGCCTTGCAATACACTCCCCCCGGTGGAATCGTAACAGTGATTCTAAAGCGAGATGAGTCCCATGCGCTGATTCAGGTTCAAGACACGGGAATCGGCATTGCTCCAGCAGACCAATCCCGAATTTTCGATCGCTTTTACCGAGTGAGTTCTGATCGCTCTCGCCAAACTGGAGGAGCCGGGTTGGGACTGGCAATTGCCAGAGCGATCGCCCAATTCCATCATGGGATCATTCAAGTCGAGAGTGAATTAAGCAGAGGTAGCACATTCACTGTGCGCTTACCTTTAATTCCAGGGCTGAAGTGAGGAGAGCTACCATTAGGATTGTGTTAATTAACCCCTCAAAAAGAGACATCGGATGGGAGATCGCAGCTTGGAGTTTTAGCCCTCAAACTTTGTAAAACAGCTTGTCAATTAACCTATATATCGAAAGAGCGTAGGTGGGTCCTTAGTACGGGACAAAAAGCTTGAAAAGATGAGCAGGGTAGGGTTTCATCAGAATTACGACACTCATCAGAAACCCTATGAGCCAATATAGCCAATTAAAGCAAGTCCTCCAAGAGCAATTGAACTGGCATGGTGCCAGGATTTCATTTCTGGCATTGTTCTTGTTAGCCCTGCTGAAAGTCAAAACCGTAAATTTGAAAGACCTGTGTTTAGGCTTTGGTGGCAGAGCCTTACCAGAATCAAGCTACCAGCGATTGCAGCGCTTTTTTGGGGAGTTTGAGCTGGATTACGCCCAACTCGCCCACTTGGTTGTGAGTTGGATGCAGATTCGGGGGAACTGGGTGTTGAGCCTGGATCGCACGACCTGGAAATTTGGCACTCACTGGTACAACATTCTGACGTTAGGCATTGTGTACCAAGGGGTTGCCTTCCCCATCCTCTGGTGGATGCTAGACAAGCAGGGTAATTCCAACAGCGACGAGCGGATGCGGTTCATGGAGACCTTTGCCAAACGCTTCCCCAGTGCTCAGGTGCATTACTTGTGTGCTGACCGCGAGTTCATTGGGCAAGCCTGGGTGCGCTATCTCCTGCTCGAACCAACCTTAGCTTTTCGGTTGCGGATTCGCAGTAGTGACGCGATTGAGCACGATGGCAAAGTGCTGACCGCGCGGGTCGTCTTTGCCCATCTGCAACCGGGGCAATCGCAACCACTCATCGGCACCTGTCGGGTTTGGGGTTCCCCCGTTGCCGTCGAAGCGTTACGCCTCGACGATGGGAATGTACTGGTGGTGATTGCGCCTGTCGGCACTCAGAATTTGGTGTCAGATTATGCCTTGCGCTGGGGCATCGAAACCTTGTTTGGCATTTTCAAAACCCGTGGGTTCTGTCTAGAATCCACGCACTTCACCGACTCTGAGCGCTTGAGTAAGTTGTTTGCCTTATTGACCTTAGCCTTATGTTGGGCAATGCGAACCGGGTTATGGTTGCATCAATGGCAACCGATTGAAATTAAAAAGCACGGTCGTCGTGCCAAAAGTCTGTTTCGTTTAGGTCTCGATTATTTGCGCCATTTGGTACTCAATCCATCCTCGTCTAATGAGTCCGACTTTGTGCAATCCCTACAACTTTTGTCCTGTACTTAGAGGTGGGTCATGTTCTAGGGCGTGTCATCAATTAAGCCAGATAAGGGGTTTGAGTAGTAACCAAAGCTCAGAAACGCCTGTCACTCTGGCTATTCCCGCTAACGAAAGGCGTTCCAACAGCAGCTTGTCAATTAAATCCTTGGTCGCTGGGTCGATCACTTTGTTCTACGGGTCTTGCACAAATTACCTGCTGCAGTCCCGGCAGCGATAGTTCTGTTTGCCGTTGTGGATTCTGCCATTCTTGACGGGGTGTTGGGATTTGCAACTTGGACATGAAAGCATCACGCTTGACCTCAGAAGCACCTAAACATTCGCTATCATCTTATCCTTACTCGTTTAGGACTACCCTTTTCATAAAGTACCCTCATGGGTACTGTTGGGGGGTTATCTCATTCCTTAGACTGGGGACACAGCGGTAGGATCCACGCAATTGCTGGCACTGGATCTTCTAAACCACTGTTAGATGATCCCAAAGCCATTACGCTAGCGCTCACACACTCATCTGGAGTACAGGTCAACCTTACTGTGACCTTGGTGACATTTATTACGAACAGCATTATCAAGAACAAATCGTCAACAACCTCAAGAAAAAGGCTCGGTCAATGGGCTTTGAGCTGGTGGCTCAATCCGAGTTTAGTGAAGGTATTTCTTGAAAGGCAGCAAACAGTCAACTTCAACAACTTAGAAGCCCCCAATGGAGGAACTCTGATGAAATGCAGGAAAAATGTCCGGAAGTTAATCCAAGAGTACAACGCGGCGTCAGCGACGAACAAACCCAACACGGCGCTCGTGAAGTTTCGCCAAGCCGTTGTCGATTTGAAAGCCGCGCCAAGCAAACTCCCCGCGCCGCACACACAGCTCAACCGCTACGACGACTACGTGTACATACACCAGCAGTCGATGGCGAGCGATCCTGCTCATCCCATGCCAGCCGATGGTCCGCACCCTGGGCACCGGAGCCCGATGTTCTTTCCGTGGCATCGGGAGTTTCTGAGACAGTTCGAAAACGACCTGCGCATCGTCTCTAGTGATCCGTCCATCTGTCTGCCGTACTGGGACTTCTCACGCGACCAGTCGTCGGCCGATCTCGGCTACCCCTTCATTGACGATTTCCTTGGTGGAAACGGCGTCGGCGCGAACAATGTTGTGCAGACTGGAGTCTTTGCGCAAGCGAGCGGATGGACGCTGAATCTGGGCGCAAGCAACGCCCTGCAGCGACAGTTCGGTGTGCAGACGCCCTCGTTGCCGACGACGGGCGCTATTACAGGATCTCTGACCGAGACCACTTACGACTCCGCTCCCTTCGACCGAACCGTGGCGGGCTCAGATAGCTTCAGGAATCTCGTGGAAGGATGGGTCGGTCCACAGTCAGGTCCCAACATTCACAATCGCGTCCATGTTTGGGTCGGTGGCTCCATGCTGCCATCCACTTCGCCTAATGATCCCGTCTTTTTCCTGAATCACTGCAAAGAAGACGAGCTCTGGGCAGTCTGGATGCAGAAGTACTCGACAGTCCCCCACTACCTACCGGACGACAGCTATAGCATCCCGCCAGCACAGCATCACCTGAAGCGCCTCAGCGACAACATGGAGAGCCTCGCCGAGTACTTTGGTGCTGGCACCATTGATCGCCCCATCGACCTGCTCGACCATAAGGCCATTGTCTGGTACGACACGGATCTACCTGAGATTACACTTGAGTCTGGACCAGCGATCGCATTTAACAACGTACCGGCTGGTCTGACAATCGCCAAGAGGATCCGCTTCCGCGTTAGATCGTGTCGAACCGTCTTTTTCAGCATTACCGGTGCGCCGAGTGGCAACTTCTCCATTGTTAGCGGACCAGATTTTCCCGTAACGCCCATCGAAGCAAACGACTTCGAGATTCTTGAGATCGAGGTTCGATTCCTTGGGCAAGGTTCTAATGTACAGGTGAGTGCTGTGGACATCCAGGCTTATGTGATCGATGAGGAGGGCTACTACGCGACGAACCCAAACGATCCGTTCGTCGTGCAAAATTTTCACATCGAGCTTGTTGCCAACAACATCATCACAAGCGACAGCTCGATTGCACTGGTGCTCGACCGCTCCGGCAGTATGTCCGATGTCGCCAACAGCGGCTTCACCAAGAGCCAGTTGCTCAAAAGCGCCGTTGGCATCGTGCATGAGCTGATGAAGGACACGGATCAGATCGGCATTGCAAGGTTCGATCACGAGTCCGATGTCTTGTTGCCGATGACTTCAGCGTCATCGGGTCTCGGAACGACTCTGACGGGACTGGGGCTAGACCCACGTGGTGCGACGAGTATTGGCAGCGGCATCCTTGTTGGCAGCGGACTGATCAATGGGTCAGGAGCAACGCAACCAAATAAGGCCCTCGTGGTCTTAACCGACGGCAATGAGAATACCGCTCCTCTGATTAGTGCTCTACCTCCAGGAACTATCAATCAGACAACATTCGCCATCGGCTTCGGACTACCGGGGCAAGTGAGTGACCCGATTCTCAACCAGATCTCGGCCAACACTGGTGGCTATCTCCTGGTGACAGGTAATATGACCAACAACGACGAGCGATTCAGGCTCGCGAAGTTCTTCATTCAGATCTTGAAGGACGCTACGCTCAACCAAACGGTCGTCGATCCGGAAGGTCAACTTCTTTGGAACGGTCAACCACAGGAGATTCCATTCCAGGTAAGCGATTCAGACGTGTCAATTGATGTTGTTACGCTCTGTCCACTTCCTTTCGCACTCGACTTCCAGCTAATCACGCCGGGTGGTCAGACGATTATTCTCTCAGATTCTGGTGTTGAGCCGAATGTGCGTTATGTGCTTGGTTCAGATGTTGCTTATTATCGACTGATGTTACCGGTGTTTCCGAATAACACGAGCGGATCTCACCGGGGCCAGTGGAAGGCCATTCTACAGCTCCGGAAGTTGGATGCTGTCCTTGAGTATCTCCAAAAAGCGAAAGAAAACCGAGTCAACTTTGCGGAAATGATTCGACGGCTGAGGGAATTTGCGGAGAAGCCTGTGCCGTTTAACTTGACGGTGTACGCTTACTCGAATCTGACTTTGGATGTGACACTCCGGCAGGATAGTTTCGCCCCAGGCGCTACAGTACACCTGACAGCGAAACTCTGGGAATATCAAGTTCCGCTACAAAACCCTGCTGTCGTCTGGGCAGATGTACTTCAACCAGACGGTAGCCGAGTGACACTTCCATTCTCCCAATCCGCAGACGGCGCTTTCCACGCAGATTGGCTCACGAGCAGACCAGGTATATATCAATTTGTGATCCGGGCTGAGGGAAACACCACAGGCAACGCCCGCTTCTCGCGAGAGAAGATACTAACCGCCGGAGTATGGGCAGGAGGAGATCAGCCGTACAATCCACAAACCGGTACGGAAGGACCAGCAGGCTGTGAGTGGATGATTTGTATGCTCGAAGCGCTTACGCAGTCCCGTGAGCTGCGGAAACGTTTAGAGGAGATTGGCATCGACATTGATACCTTGCGAAAGTGCGTTGAGGAACATTGCCGAAAGGAGAAACCGAGAATGACGGAAGGACGCCGATCCGAAATCGAAGCTTCGGATGAATTACTCAGGCTCAGCCAATTGCCAGAGTTTCAAAGATTTATTGCAGGATTCATGCCTAGTGGGATTCGCGATATGCCATTGCTCGAAGCGGCGACGACCGTGCCCGTGGTGCGTAAGCCAAAAATGGAAGGTAGCGACGAGAACATGTTCGTTCTGCCGGAGTGGCAGAACGAAGAAAGGTAACGAAGGAGGGACGCGAGATCGAGATCCAGAGGGACTGTCTCACCATTCGGCATGTAGAGCCGCCGCTACATGCCGAATGGTGAGAGCTTTCTTAGAAGTCCAGGAGTCTGAAAATATCTGGCAATATTCTGCATTAAGCAAGTGACCATCTTATACTTCTGTAAGAGTGTTATATCTCTTGTGCAAGTCTAGGCATAGGCAAAAAAAGCTTGTTCTATAAAAACTTTGCTACCTCTGAACTTGTAGATTGGGTGAAGAAGGGAAACCCGACAACTTCTTACTTAATCACTTCTGGTACTTCAAAGATCGCCAGCTACCCTCATTGTCATTTGATAATCGCACGCACCCGACATTGACAACTACTGGCTCCGTTTCGTGATATCTGCCGCCAGTGATGCGAACCGTTAGCCTTTAAACAAACGACCCCAATTGAGACACTTAGAAGGGCGATCGCAACTTGGCGTTTCAGCCCTAAAACTCTCTAAAACAACTTGTCAATCAATCTATGTATCAAAATCGAACCGATGAGACGAGTTTTGGTAGTGGACTAGGTCTGTGGAAATGGAGGAAATTTAAAGAGACGTCTGCCTAAAGGTTGTGACATGGTACTGAAATCGGTTCTTCGCCAAACGTGTGGGAGCAATGATGTGGTAAAGCATGGACAATCGGGTAAGGGAAAGCAACGATATAAATGTCGTAACTTCGACTGCTCGCGTTGCACCTTTATTCGAGAGTATGCTTACCGTGGTTATTTGCAGCAATTCCAAATTCAAAATTTTTAGAGGCTGGAACCCTTGATATCTCGTTCCAATCAAGCCTCTTTGAAGAGCTTTGATCAGCTGAAATGGCGTAAACTCGTTCTGAATTTGGAATTGCTGGGTTATTTGCCCGAAATCAAGCAACAGATTGCCGATATGGTAATTAACGACCGTGGGACTCATGACACAGCGCGAGTCCTCAAGATTAGTCGAACCACAGTGACTGAAACTAGTCCACTACCCACCTCGTTATAGCTCCGGGGATTGAATGGTCAGATCCTTGAGCGTAATTGTGAAGTGACGTTGTTCTCCAGTCTTAACAAAAGAAGTGATCGCCTCACAAGCTACAGCAACCGTTAGCATCACCAAATTACGCGCCAATGGATAATCACAAATATCATCATTGACATTGGAAGGAACTCGATAAGCATCATTCCAGATCACTTCTGCGTAATCAGAAGAGAGTCCAGCGTGGACACAAGGAATCGCAGCTTGTTCTGCGTAATCCTTTCAGCAATTCCAAATTCAAAACTCTAAGAGGAGTCAGTGGCAGGAGTAGGTTTCACATCGGAGAGCATAAAGTCAATTAAATGCTGCCAACTATCAAACAGCAAATACTTGGTTAGGCTGAGAATATCTTGAAAGAACCCTTTGCGAGTTCCGCGTTGTTGGCGAATCTGTTGGTAGGACGGGTCTACCAGGTGCAGCACCGTGTGGAAGAGGAATGCAAGCAGATTGAGCGTGAGCAAAAAGCGGGCTAAATGCTGTTGCCCATGCCCAAAATTGTGTTCAAGATGATAGCCCTTGGTTTTGAGAACGTTGTGATTTTCATTTTCTGTCTTCCACCGACTTCGACCAGCAGCGACGACTTGGGCAACGGTGTCATGACTGAGGCGATGGTGGGTCATGAAGGCATTGTGGTAGAGTACCTGACCATCGGTTTCACGGGTAACGACCAGTTCGCACCAATTGACTAGCAAGGCGGGTTGAGTGTCGCGGATCGGCACTTGATTGATATAGCGGTAGTGATAAATCGCTTGACTTGGCTGATTTTAGCGGGTGGTTAGAGCGTTCGCGCAGAGTTCCGTAGATCAACACTCACCCAACCCAGATTTGCTACCTACGATCGCAATTGACCGCAATGTACACCATCCTTTTGGATAGGCGAGTCAAGTTGAGCCTTCTATGGTATCTGATGGGCTTTGCTGAACGCGAGAAAGACGATGGAGAACCTCAATAATTGGCAGTTGCATCAGTTGAGATGGAGTCAGATCCAGCTTTTTTAATGTCTCGGTGCCGCATAACTGCTCGATCGTCATCATCAAGTTGAGTTCTCCCCGCCCCTGAGCCTCGATCAAATCTGAGTTAGAGCGACCGATGCGATTGGCGATCTGGCTAAATCCCTCCCACCCTTTGCCGGTCACAGAAACATTGTGCCGCTTCTTTTCCTCCCCTTCATACGCAAGCTGCCTGCCTTCACGGTTCAAATTCGCCAAAGACTTTGGGTTGCGGTGCTTTCCCCTGCCGTCGCCAGTGCCAGCTTTACCAGAACCCGACTTTTTCCCAGCCATCACTAAAACCATACGAGTTCTCCTCATTATCCAGCTTCTCGGATCTGGCGCAAATGGCATCTGCACAACGCCTACATCTACGGTCGATAATTTTCTAGCTAAAATCATCCAATTTTTACACACTTTTCTGAAAAAGAGCGTTGTTTTATCAACATAGTGTGTATAATATAGATAAGACAACTGAGCAGCAGAGAGCGCAACTGCTTCAAGAGCGCCCGCCACTCTTCCCAGAGAGTATGACCCGTGAAAAAGGGGAGCGACACCCCGGCGGACGGACTGAAGAAACCGCTTGGCGGAACAGCAGAATACAAGCGCTTTGTTGCCAGTGCCCTCAAACACAAAAAAGAGAGCACTTCACCAGAAATGCCCGACCTTAGAATTAGAAAAGGATGTTCTGAGTATGTCATTTATCGCTGACTGTTGCTTGGCTGATCGGGATCAACGAGATCAGCAAGTTTTGGAAGCCATCGAACCCGACTTCTACGAAGGCAAAGCAGATTTTGCTTTCGGGAAGATGCCGACACAACCGAATAATCAAGTTTACATGGATGGCTGGATGAGCGCCCTGCGCGAAGGTGTTCGCTTTGAGGGAGAGATTGCAGTTTACCCAGAAGGAACGTACAGAGCGAATGCAACAAGCGACTTGAACAGTGCAATTTTTGCAAACGTTCCGTTCGTTGAGTTTTAGAGCAGCAAACCAAGGAGGGGCGCTATTGCCCCTTCTACTTCACCTGAATCAGGAGCTTTTAGCGATGGCAAAAGTCGTCAGCCCAATCAGCGCAAAGGTTGAAGTGGTCGGAAAGTTGAAGGACGGGGATTATGGACCGTACCGCTCCGTGCTATTTCTAGATCAGTCTCAACCCGAAGGATCAGAAGCAGCCAAGATATGGAAGTCTTTGAGCGATGAAGAGACAAAACCCCTACACAAGGGAGTAATAGTGCAACTGATTCCAGCAGGGAGTGATAAGAACGGCAATGTCAAACATAACATTGTGCTGCTGGACACTCAAAACACTTCTCCACCCACTGCGAGTGCTTCAACTACACCACCCGCTATTCCACAGCGACCCGATGCACCACCGCTTTGGACAGATGACCAGAAACGTCAGCTATCGGCTGCTGTATGTGATCATGCTGACTTATTTCGGTTTTGTTTGGAAACTGTAAAAGGCAAAATTAACGATCTCGCCGATCATCGAGATCACCGAGCGATCGCAACCACAGTCTATCTGCAAGTGCTGCGGCAAGAACCCACAGCAGCAATTACGCCAGAAAATGCTCTCAAATCACAAGAGTAGCTATGTTAACAATAAGCACAACAACCAGTAAGCCTCTGGCAACGGATACTTCTATCCAACAATTGGTTAGGGTTCTAGAAAAGGCTAAAGACTCTACGGGAACACCAATCACAACAGAAGAAATCCCGATCATCACCGATCAACTACTGGATTGGTTGCTCAAACATCCAGACCTTGAAGCGAGAATTCAAGAGTGCCTGGATGACATTCGCTTCAAAGTTCGATAGTTGCACCGCATCAACCAGAGAGCCGTTTTTTAGCTCTTCCTCTATCCCTGACTGGATTTGTCTACATGAAATTTTTTGTTTGGCTGACGATCGCGATCGTCGGCATGAAAGTTGCTGCAGGTAAGTCAAGCCTGCACATTCACCCTCATCACAGCGAAGTTCCTGACCGAGACCCATTGCGAACTCGCGTACTGTCTAGACCTAAACGAAGAAGGAGTAAATCGATGGAACCGAATTTGAATCAACACGCACTCAAAAAAATGTCGGATGCCCAACGGGAAATGGCACAAGCATTCAGCCACTACCAACAATTGCTGAACGCTGTTGAAACATCATTTGCTGCATTCCAGGAGACAAGCAACACCAGCATCAACCAAAATTGTCTGCAATACCAGGTGATTGCAGATGAGTTGAGTGGGGCTTACGGTGAGTTGTTCGGAGCGCTGAGATTGCTCATGGTGCCGTTTAATCATCCCAGAGTTTCAACCATGATTCGCGCTGGGCAAGAACAATCTGCCCGTGAACAACAAGCCTGAATGCTGTTCATTACAAATCGACGTTCCTGGTAGAGAGTCCGCCTACCAGGAACATTGATTTAGAGGAAATACAGTCATTTAGAGGAAATACAGTGACTACAACCCTACCCAAAATCAAATTGACATTATTCCAGCTAGCCGTCTTACGACAGCACTACAAGCCTCAACAGGAAATTTCCACCCAAATAACCCCCCAAGAAGATATGTATGAGTTGTTGGAGGAGTTGGGAAAGCAGAAACTACTGCAAGCGATCGCGTTGATTCCAAACAACCCCCAGTTGAGCTACGAGCAAGCCGGGATTCAGTTAGCCATATTGGATCACTTCCACGCACATCCAGAGCATTTTGAATTGCTCAGTCAAGAAACATTAAACACACTCAATGATGCTCCAGAAATACTATATGCCGATGGAGAGAAAGCACTAATTACGATTGATAGAAAGTGCTATCGCTACGAGAAAGACACAATTTTTGACTGATCCACATTGCAGCAACATCCCGATTCAAAAGATGTTACTGCATCACCCTTCACTTAAAACTCATTGTGATGCAAGAACTTAATCCAGTCGATCGCCAAGTCATCTATCAAGCCCTGGATGCATTTCAACAGGTACTTATTAACCTGGCAATAATTGATCCTACATTTTTCAGGCTGAAACTCTTGAGGATTCTGGCTTTCTTTTTGTGACTTTCGTTGCCGGGTTAATAACTGGTGCTATCAGATCGACGATGACGATTCACGAGTGCCTCTCGACATACTCGATGCTGCACATAAATCAATCAACGCAGCAACAGTCCGATTTCAGCCGGAGAAGATAATCATGACGCAACAACCTCTTAATCCTCAATGGGCTGAGGAATCTGTACAAAGATCCGAAATAGTTGTAGCGCTGGTCAGGCATTTATACGAACAGGGAATCCTTCCATCACCTGAACCCAATTGCGAGGAAAACGAAGACTTTCCATTTGTGCTTGCTGCCATCCGCTACATTGCCTTTGCGAAAGCAGAAAACAAGGCTGATTTATTCCAGTCGATGAACAAACAAATATGGCGATTGTCCTGGCTGTTAGGCACGATCGCGTATCAGCTTCAACGAGTTAATGCTGATTGGGCAACATTACACGATGCCAACATCGAGGCGCTGGTCAGCAGTAGTGCCACAACCACAGCCTTTGACGATAAAGAAGTGCTGCTCAGTGTCACCTCCTGCCTGAACTACTGGATCAAAGGCGAAGCGTTTCGGTCAATCTCCTTCCGGTTTAGCAACCTCTTAGAAGTGGTGTCGCACATCGCCACCGCAATCAACAACATTGATGAACCATTTTTGCAGTGAGGAAGATTTCATGACCGCACATATACCAACTCTACCAGGTATTCCTTACAAGCAATCCTCTGTATACCTTCACCCACCCCAAGACACGTTGAGAAAGGCAGCAACTACGCTAGAAGGATTGTTAACCAGCCTTAGTTTAACTGAAGACGGCAAAGCTTTTTTAGCCTCTCCACCTCAAACTGCATTGCAAGAGCGTGTTCAGCAACGGCTTCAGGACCTAGAGACGGTTGACAGGAACATTACTGAGGCAATGGAAAAGCTGATCAAGTCGGTAGAAGTTTTGCGGAGGCGATCGTCTTCAAAACCGCCCATGCAAGCAAAATCAGGAGCAAACTACGATGCCTGATCTGGCAAATTTAATGAATATTGCCGCAACGATATGCGAGTTAGAAGTTTCCATGCAGATTGAGGCAGATCATTCTTCCATTCATCAGCAAGACTGGGAGGAAGCGATCGCCCACCTACAATCAGCAGAAACCCTTGTCCTTCATTTGCTTGCAGCAAAAAGCCAGAGAATATCGGACTCAACGACTCATACCAATTTAAATGGTGGTAACGACAGATAGTGCATCTAGGATGAAGGAGTATCCAGTCAGGGAAGCAATCAC